>NZ_JACCBF010000001.1:1500000-1610000 GCF_013409625.1 Nocardioides kongjuensis | reverse complement strand
GGGGGGCCCGATGTGTGAACCCACTTGCTGGGGGAAGCACAGGAGGCCGCAGAGACCAGGGGAAAGCGACTGTTTACTAAAAACACAGGTCCGTGCGAAGTTGTAAGACGATGTATACGGACTGACTCCTGCCCGGTGCTGGAAGGTTAAGAGGACGGGTTAGACGCAAGTCGAAGCTCAGAATTTAAGCCCCAGTAAACGGCGGTGGTAACTATAACCATCCTAAGGTAGCGAAATTCCTTGTCGGGTAAGTTCCGACCTGCACGAATGGAGTAACGACTTTCCTACTGTCTCAACCATGGACTCGGCGAAATTGCACTACGAGTAAAGATGCTCGTTACGCGCGGCAGGACGGAAAGACCCCGGGACCTTTACTATAGTTTGGCATTGGTGTTTGGTTCGGCTTGTGTAGGATAGGTGGGAGACTGTGAAACCTTCACGCCAGTGGGGGTGGAGTCATCGTTGAAATACCACTCTGGTCGTACTAGATGTCTAACCTAGGGCCATGATCTGGTTCAGGGACAGTGCCTGATGGGTAGTTTAACTGGGGCGGTTGCCTCCCAAAATGTAACGGAGGCGCTCAAAGGTTCCCTCAGCCTGGTTGGCAATCAGGTGTTGAGTGTAAGTGCACAAGGGAGCTTGACTGTGAGACAGACATGTCGAGCAGGGACGAAAGTCGGAACTAGTGATCCGGCCACTGCGAGTGGAAGCGTGGTCGCTCAACGGATAAAAGGTACCCCGGGGATAACAGGCTGATCTTCCCCAAGAGTCCATATCGACGGGATGGTTTGGCACCTCGATGTCGGCTCGTCGCATCCTGGGGCTGGAGTAGGTCCCAAGGGTTGGGCTGTTCGCCCATTAAAGCGGCACGCGAGCTGGGTTTAGAACGTCGTGAGACAGTTCGGTCCCTATCCGCCGCGCGCGTAGGAAACTTGAGAAAGGCTGTCCCTAGTACGAGAGGACCGGGATGGACGAACCTCTGGTGTGCCAGTTGTACCGCCAGGTGCATGGCTGGTTGGCTACGTTCGGAAGTGATAACCGCTGAACGCATCTAAGCGGGAAGCACGTTTCAAGATGAGGTTTCCCACCCCTTGTGGGTTAAGGCCCCCAGCAGAACACTGGGTTGATAGGCCGGAGGTGTACAGCAGTAATGCCCAGCCGACCGGTACTAATAGGCCGAAGACTTGCCACAACAAACCCCCAACACACTCAACAAACCACGTATACAGCACTGTGTTGGTGCGCGCGTCCACATGAAGAAGACCAACCCCGGAACATACACGGGGTTCATAGAGTTACGGCGGCCATAGCGGCAGGGAAACACCCGGTCCCATCCCGAACCCGGAAGTTAAGCCTGCCAGCGCCGATGGTACTGCAACCGAGAGGATGTGGGAGAGTAGGACGCCGCCGGACAAACATTGCCTCAGGGCCAGCACACCACGTGCTGGCCCTGAGCGCTTTTTCCGGCCTGATGCGCGTCACTTCCGTCACCGACGTCGTGGTCGGAGACCTTGATCCTCCACAGGTGCGCCGTGGAGCGTCGTCGTCCACAGCGCTCGGCGGCTGCAGCGGCTCGTGTCGGCGCTGTTCCGCAGGATCGCCACGTGGGTGAGTCATCGGGGCTCACCGGTGACGTGGAGGTGGTCGAGGATGACGATGGACGTGGTGACGCCCGGGACGGCGAACACGGTGCAGCTGAGCGGTCGCCTCGCGGCCGATCCCGTGGAGCGGGTGCTGCCCAGCGGCGACCGGCTGTGGACCTGCCGGGTGATCGTGCCCCGTGCAGACGTCCGGGTGCTCGCGTCGGGGCGCAAGGGACCGACGGTCGACGTGGTCGACCTGGCCGGCTGGTCGTCCAAGGTGCGCCGCTCGATGCGGACCTGGCACGCCGGCGACATCGTCGGCGTGGAGGGGGCGCTGCGGCGCAGGTTCTACCGGGCGGGTGGGCACACGGCGTCGCGGATGGAGGTCGAGGTCACGACGGCGCGTCTGGTGCGTCGCGCAGCGAGCGGATGAGCACGCCCAGGCTCGGCTTGGGCTGGAAGGAGGTGGCCTTTTCGGGGAGCAGCCGGTCTGCCTCGGCGACGCGGATGACGAGGTCGACGGACGGCGCGGGCATCAGCACGGCGATGGCGTCGGGTCGGGCGCCGCCGAGGGCGTCGTCGACCGTGTGGTGGTAGGCGATCGCCGCGGGTCCGTGGGGCAGTGCCGGGACGATCCGGTGGTGGAGCGCCTCCACCGCTGCCTCGTCGGCATCGATCCCGAGGTCGACGACCGCCCAGCGCTCACCGTCGGTGGCCGCGAGGCGCGCTGCGGACAGGGCGTGGACGGCGTCCGCCTGGGGCTGCTCGGCGTACTCGAGGCCGAGGGTCTCGGCGGCGTCACGGAGGTCGTCGAGGGACGTGCCGCTGAGGGTCCGGTGGATCGGGCCCAGGAAGAGGGGGGTGTCGGTCTGGTCGACCAGCATCGCGAGCCCGAGGTCGGTGGGGCGGGGGCCGGCGGGCTCCCCGACGCGACGGCGCTGGAGACGCAGGTACGCGGCGTAGCGGTGATGGCCGTCCGCGATGAGGGCCTTGCTCTCGGCGAGCTCGGCGGCGATGAGGGCGAGGGTCTCGGGGGTGCGCTCGGCCCAGATCCGGTGCTCCTGGCCGCCGCGGTCGGTGTAGGCGTGGTCGGGGTCGCGGCGGGCGATGTCGGCAACGGCCTCGCGCAGTCGCGGACTGCCCTGGTGGACGAGGAGGATCGGTGCCGGGTTGAGCTGCATCTCATCCATCCGGTCGGCCAGCTCGTCGGCCTGGACGGGGTGGATGCCCTCGTGCGGGAGCACGGCGCGGTCGGCTGCGTGCGCGGCTCGGTGGGAGACGTCGAGCGCGCCGACGAGGCCGCGCACGGTCATCCCGTTGGAGCTGTACTCGTGGAGGTAGAGCGCCGGTTCGGCGTCGGCGGTGACCAGTCCGCGGGCCTGCCAGCGGAGGAGGCGCGCGGAGACGTCCTTGTAGGGGCGCGCGAAGGCGCGGCCGGTGGTCGGGTTGCCGACGCGGGCGGGGGCGAGCATCAGTGCCGGGAAGGGCTCGAGACGCAACGGACCGGCCACGTAGGGCGGGGTCACGAGGGCGGTTGCGTCCATCAGGGCATCGTACGGATCCGGTGGTGGTGCGGGCTGGCAAGGTGGGGACGTGTTGCTCACATCGACCGAACCCCTGGCCACGGCGTACGACCTGGCGATGCTCGACCTGGATGGCGTGGTCTACATCGGGCACGAGGCGGTCGACGGGGCCGCGGGCCACATCGCGCGTGCGCGGGCGGCCGGGATGCGCGTCGCGTTCATCACGAACAACGCGTCGCGGTCCGCGGCCGTGGTCGCCGAGCACCTGCGGGACCTGGGGGTGACAGCCCAACCGGCCGACGTGGTGACCAGCGCCCAGGCCGCGTCGCGGCTGGTGGTGCAGCGGTTCGGTGCGGGCGCGCGGGTCGTGTGCCTGGGCGGCCCGGGCCTGCAGAGCGCCCTCGACGAGGCCGGGCTGGTGGCGGTCGACGTGGAGGCCGAGGCGGTCGCGGTGGTGAGCGGGTACGGACCGGAGCTGCTGTGGCGCGACATCATGCACGCGGCAGTGCGGATCCGGGACGGGCTGCCGTGGGTGGCGACCAACACCGACCTGACCATCCCGACGACGTACGGCGTCGCGCCGGGGCACGGCGTGCTCGTGCAGATGGTGGAGCGCTTCGCGGGTGTGACCCCTGAGGTGGCGGGCAAGCCGGCGCGGCCGCTGCTCGACGAGACGGTGCGACGGGTGGGAGGCCGGCGACCGCTGATGGTCGGCGACCGGCTGGACACCGACATCGAGGGGGCGCGGAACGCCGGGGTCGACTCGCTGCTAGTGCTGACCGGCGTGACCGGGCTCGCGGACCTGGTGGCGGCGAGGCCGGAGGAGCGCCCGACGTACGTCGCCGTGGACCTCGGTGGCCTGACGCAGGCGCACGCGGCGCCCGAGCGGACTGCGGACGGCTGGCGCTCGGGTGGGTGGTCCGGGCGGGTGAGCGACGGGCGGCTCGTGGTGGAGCAGGCGGCGGCGCACGGCTCGGCCGGCGACTGGTGGCGGGTCGCGGCGGTCGCGGCATGGGAGCACCGGGACCGCACGGGGGCGGCGCCGGACATCTCCGCGGCACGGGTACCGGGAACCGGCGGGGTGGCGCGGTAGCCTCGGGCCATGACCGAGGTACCTGTTCCGGCGCCCACGCCGACCGGGATCGATGCCGTCGACCGGGTGCTCGACCTGGTCGCGGGGCTCTCCGAGCGTCCGCTCGAGGAGCACGCGGGTGTGCTCGAGGAGGCGCACGGCGAGCTCCGGCGCACCCTCGACAACCCACCTGCCGCACCGGCCGTCCCGTAGTGCCGCCGCGCCGACTGCGCCTCGACGCGGAGCTGGTCCGCCGCGGGCTGGCGCCGTCGCGCGAGCGCGCCGCCCAGCTGATCGCGGAGGGCCGGGTCAAGGTCGCCGGGGCGGTGGCCACGAAGCCGGCCACGGGCGTGGCGACCGACGTCGCGATCGTGGTCAAGGAGGGCGAGAACGGACCGGACTACGTGTCCCGAGGTGCCCACAAGCTGGTGGGTGCGCTGGCGGCGTTCGTCCCGCTCGGGCTGCAGGTCGAGGGACGGCGTGCCCTGGACGCGGGGGCGTCGACGGGCGGGTTCACCGACGTGCTGCTGCGGTCCGGGGTGGCCGAGGTGGTCGCGGTCGACGTCGGCTACGGGCAGCTGCACTGGTCGTTGCAGCAGCACGAGAAGGTCGTCGTCCACGACCGGACCAACGTCCGCACCCTGACCACCGACGACATCGGCGGGCCGGTCGACCTCGTCGTCGGCGACCTGTCGTTCATCTCGCTGACCCTGGTGCTCGACGCCCTGCTGGGCGTGACCCGGCCCGACGGCGACCTGGCGTTGATGGTGAAGCCGCAGTTCGAGGTCGGCAAGGACCGGCTCGGAAAGGGCGGCGTGGTCCGTGACCCCGAGCTGTGGGTGGAGACCGTGCTGGGTGTGGCGCACGCGGCCGCCGAGCGCGGGTGGGGTGCGCGGGCGGTGACGGTGAGCCCGTTGCCGGGGCCGTCGGGCAACGTGGAGTTCTTCTTGTGGCTGCGGCACGGGCCGGCGACCCTGGACGACGAGTCCCTGGCCGCGATCGTGCGACGTGGGACGTCGGACCCGGATGAGAGGGTGACCCCATGACGTCCGCCGACATCCCGCGCCGGGTGCTCGTGCTCGCCCACACCGGGCGAGCGGAGGCCCGCGATGTCGCGCGCGCCTTCGTGAAGGAGCTGACCGGCCACGGGATCGTCGTGCGGCTGCTGCGGCACGAGGCCGACGACCTCGACCTGGCGCCGGGGGAGTACGACCCGGAGGTCGAGCTGACGGACTCCGAGTCCGACGCCAGCCACGGCTGCGAGCTGACCGTGGTGATCGGCGGCGACGGGAGCATCCTGCGCGCCGCGGAGGTCACCCACCAGCGCTCGACGCCGGTGCTGGGCGTCAACCTGGGGCACGTCGGCTTCCTGGCGGAGGCCGAGCACGAGGACGTGGCGGCGACGATCGAGGCGATCGTCGAGCAGCGGTACCGGACCGAGGACCGGCTCACGCTCGACGTGAAGGCGTACGTCGGCGGCGAGCTGGTGTACTCGACGTTCGCGGTCAACGAGGCCAGCGTCGAGAAGGCGGCCCGCGAGCGGATGCTCGAGGTGGTCGTCGAGATCGACGACCGGCCGTTGTCGCGGTGGGGCTGCGACGGGGTCGTGTGCGCGACGCCGACCGGCTCGACGGCCTACAACTTCAGCGCGGGTGGTCCGATCGTGTGGCCGCAGGTCGAGGCGCTGTGCATCGTGCCGCTGAGCGCGCACGCGCTGTTCGCCCGGCCGATGGTGGTGGCGCCCTCGTCGGTGATCGCGATCGAGGTGCTCGAGGGCAACCAGGGGTCCGGGGTGCTGTGGTGCGACGGTCGGCGCAGCGTCGACCTGCCGCCGGGCGCCCGGATCGAGGTGAGCCGCGGGCAGCGACCGGTCCGGCTGGTCCGGCTGCACTCGGCGCCGTTCACCGACCGGCTGGTGGCGAAGTTCGGCCTGTCCGTCGAGGGCTGGCGTGGAGCCGCGGAGCAGCGCCGCGAGGCGCGGGCCCGGGGGGAGGACGCATGATCGAGGAGATTCGGATCAGCTCGCTCGGGGTCATCGACTCCTCGACGCTCGAGCTGGGCCCCGGCCTGACCGTGATCACCGGTGAGACCGGTGCCGGCAAGACGATGGTGGTGACCGCGCTCGGCCTGCTGCTGGGAGGGCGAGCCGACAGCGGCGCGGTCCGCGCCGGTGCCAAGCAGGCGCGGGTCGAGGGGCTCGTCGCCGCCACGGCGCTGCCCGATCTCGTGACGGCGGTCGAGGAGGCCGGGGGCGAGGCCGAGGACGGCGGCGTGGTGCTGGCGCGCAACGTGAGCGCCGAGGGCCGGTCCCGGGCGTTCGCGGGCGGCGCGGCGGTCCCGGTCGCCACGCTCGCCGAGCTGGCCGAGCCGCTCGTCGCCGTGCACGGCCAGTCCGACCAGCACCGGCTGCTGAAGGCGCAGACCCAGCGTCACGCGCTGGACCGGTTCGGCGGGCTCGAGAAGCTGCTGACGGCGTACGAGACGCTGCACGACCGGCTGGTCGCCACGGAGAAGGAGCTGACCGAGGTCGTCGCCACCGCGCGTGAGCGGGCCCGCGAGGCCGACCTGCTGCGCTTCGGCGTCGACGAGGTCGCGGCCGTCGAGCCGCAGCCGGGCGAGGACGCCGAGCTCGCCGCCGAGGAGGCGCGGCTGGGGCACGCGGACACGTTGCGCGGCGCTGCCGAGCAGGCCCGGGAGGCGCTGTCCAGCGAGCACGGCTCGCCGGACGCGCTCGGTGCGGTGGCTGCCGCGCGGGGCCTGCTGGAGGGCGTGCGCGACCACGACCCCGAGGCGGCCGCGCTGGCGGACCGGGTCGCCGAGGTGAGCTACCTGCTCTCCGACGTCGCGGCCGACGTGGCGTCGTACGCCGCGCGCATCGACACCGACCCGAACCGGCTGGCCGCGGTCTCCGAGCGACGGGCGGCGCTGATCGGGCTGACCCGCAAGTACGGCGAGACCATCGACGAGGTGCTCGCGTGGGCCGAGAGGTCGGCGATGCGGCTGCTCGACCTGGACTCCACCGACGACAGGATCAAGGACCTGACCGCCGAGGCGACCCGGCTGCGGGCCGACCTGGCGATCGCGGGCAGCAAGCTCAGCGAGGCGCGGGTCAAGGCCGCGAGCCGGCTCGGCACGGCGGTCTCCGACGAGCTGACCCTGCTGGCGATGCCGCACGCCGTGGTGACCATCCGGGTCTCGCCGCGCGCCGCCGAGGCGCCCAGCGACCCCGCTCACCCGCCGGCCGACGTGCTGCAGGTGGGGGACCGCTGGGTGCGGTTCGGGCGCAGCGGGCTCGACGAGGTCGAGTTCCTGCTCGCCGCCAACACCGGCTCCGACCCACGTCCGCTGCACAAGGGGGCGTCGGGCGGTGAGCTCTCCCGGGTGATGCTCGCGGTCGAGGTCTGCCTGGCCGGCACCAGCCCGGTGCCGACGTTCGTGTTCGACGAGGTCGACTCCGGCGTCGGAGGTGCCGCGGCGGTGGAGATCGGGCGGCGCCTGGCCACGCTCGCCGACGACGCCCAGGTGCTGGTCGTCACCCACCTGCCCCAGGTCGCGGCCTTCGCCGACCGGCACGTGCTGGTCGAGAAGTCCAGTGACGGCTCGGTCACCAGCTCGGGGCTGGTCACCCTGGACGACGCCGGCCGCGAGCGGGAGCTCTCCCGCATGCTGGCCGGCCTCGCCGAGTCCGACACCGCGCTCGCGCACGCCCGCGAGCTGCTCGAGCTGGCGCGAAACGCACCGCGAGCACGGTGAATCAGCCACACATGACGTAGGATGGAATCCCGTGAACATGGCGCCCGGTAGCGGACAGAATCGGCAGGCAAAGCACGTCTTCGTCACCGGAGGCGTCGCCTCCTCGCTGGGCAAGGGACTCACTGCCAGCAGCCTCGGTCGGCTGCTGCGCTCGCGTGGGCTGCGGGTCACGATGCAGAAGCTCGACCCGTACCTCAACGTCGACCCCGGGACGATGAACCCGTTCCAGCACGGCGAGGTCTTCGTCACCAACGACGGCGCGGAGACCGACCTCGACATCGGTCACTACGAGCGCTTCCTCGACACCGACCTCAACCAGATCGCCAACGTCACCACGGGGCAGGTCTACTCGTCGGTGATCGCCAAGGAGCGCCGCGGCGACTACCTCGGTGACACGGTCCAGGTGATCCCGCACATCACCAACGAGATCAAGGACCGGATCCTCGCCATGGGCTACGGCGAGGAGCCCGTCGACGTCGTGATCACCGAGATCGGCGGCACCGTCGGCGACATCGAGTCGCTGCCGTTCCTCGAGGCCGCACGCCAGGTCCGCCACGACATCGGCCGGGACAACGTCTTCTTCCTGCACGTCTCGCTGGTGCCGTTCATCGGCCCCTCGGGCGAGCTGAAGACCAAGCCGACCCAGCACTCCGTCGCCGCCCTGCGCCAGGTCGGCATCCAGCCCGACGCCGTGGTCTGCCGCGCGGACCGCGAGCTGCCGGAGAGCATCAAGAAGAAGATCTCGCTGATGTGCGACGTCGACCAGGACGCCGTCGTCACCGCGGCCGACGCGCCCTCGATCTACGACATCCCGAAGGTGCTGCACCGTCAGGGCCTCGACGCGTACGTCGTCCGCCGGCTCAACCTGCCCTTCCGCGACGTCGACTGGACGATCTGGGACGACCTGCTGCGCCGGGTGCACCACCCCAAGGAGGACGTCACCATCGCGCTGGTCGGCAAGTACATCGACCTGCACGACGCCTACCTGTCGGTGACCGAGGCGCTGCGCGCGGGCGGCTTCGCCCACGAGGCCAAGGTGCACATCCGGTGGGTCGCCTCCGACGAGTGCGAGACCCCGGCAGGTGCGACGAAGCACCTCTCCGATGTCGACGCGATCTGCGTGCCCGGCGGCTTCGGCATCCGTGGCCTCGAGGGCAAGCTGGGTGCGCTCACCTACGCCCGTCACAACAAGATCCCGACGCTCGGCCTGTGCCTGGGCCTGCAGTCGATGGTGATCGAGTACGCCCGGACCGAGCTCGGCCTGACCAAGGCCGGCTCGACGGAGTTCGACCCGGACACCCCGGAGCCCGTGATCGCCACGATGGAGGAGCAGAAGTCCATCGTCGAGGGCGCCGGCGACCTGGGCGGCACCATGCGCCTGGGCCTCTACCCGGCCCACCTCAAGTCGGGCACGATCGCCCGCGAGGTCTACGGCGCCGAGGTGATCGAGGAGCGGCACCGCCACCGCTACGAGGTCAACAACGCCTACCGTGCCCCGCTCGAGGAGGCCGGCCTGGTCTTCTCCGGCCTCAACGACGAGCTCGACCTGGTCGAGTTCGTCGAGCTGCCGCGCGAGGTGCACCCCTACTACGTCGGCACCCAGGCCCACCCCGAGCTGCGTTCGCGGCCGACCCGCCCGCACCCGCTGTTCGCGGGCCTGGTCGGCGCTGCGATCAAGCGCCAGCGCGAGACCCGGCTCGAGATCGACGACACCAACCTGCACGCCGAGCCGACCGACGACGAGTGAGCACGCTGCGCGACACTCCTGAGTCCTGGCCGGTCGAGGACAGCGTCGACCTGCACCGGGACAGCTGGGTCGTGGCGTTCCGCTCCGACCGGATCCGCCGTCCGGGTGCCGACCACGAGGAGCCGTTCCGGCGGCTCGTGCTCGAGCACCCGGGCGCGGCGGTCGTCCTGGCGATCGACGCGGAGGACCGGGTGCTGTGCCTGCGGCAGTACCGGCACCCGGTGCAGCACCGCCTGGTCGAGCTGCCGGCGGGCGTCATCGACCACCCGGGCGAGGACCCGGAGGAGGTCGCGCGGCGCGAGCTGCGCGAGGAGGCGGCGCTGGCCGCCGAGCGGTGGACCCACCTGCTCTCGACGCTGAGCTCGCCCGGCTACTCGGCCGAGCGGATCCACTACTACCTGGCCGAGGACCTCTCACCGGCCGACCGCGGCGACTTCGAGCTGCGCCACGAGGAGGCCGACCTCGAGGTCCTCTGGGTGCCCTTCGCCGACCTGGTCGACGCGATCCTCGCCGGCGACGTGACCGACGGACCGGTCGTGCAGGCGGTGCTCGCCGTCCAGGTCCGTCGCGACCGGGAGGCCGTGCGTGGTTGAGCTGGACCCGATCGACGCCGCCATCGTCCGAGAGCTGCAGGACGACGCCCGGTTGGCCAACAACGTGCTGGCCGCGCGGGTCGGCATCGCCCCGTCCACCTGCCACGGCCGGGTCCGCTCGCTCTTCGAGCGCGGCGTGATCCGTGGCGCGCACGCGGAGGTCGACCAGGCCAGCATCGGCCGCCCGCTGCAGGCGATGATCTCGGTGCGGCTCCGGCCGCACGCCCGGGGTGAGCTGAGCGCCTTCGCCCAGGCCATGACGACCCTGCCCGAGGTCCTCAACGTCTACTTCCTGGCTGGCGCGGACGACTTCCTCATCCACGTCGCCACGGCGGGCTCGGAGGAGCTGCGGGAGTTCGTCCTCAACCACCTCAGCGGCACGCGGGACGTCGCGATGACCGAGACCAGCCTGATCTTCGAGCACCTGCGCGGCCGACCGGCCGAACAGGGTTCGGCGCGGCGTGCGCCACAGGGCTGATCGCCGACGATCCGATCCGGGTTTGCGCGCCGCCTGCGAATTTTCGCTCCGGCCACTAGCGAGCACCTCGACTGATCTTCATGATTTCTCTTCACAGGGGAATCCATGACGGATTCCGTGACCAGGAGGAATCCCACATGCGCGTAGGCGTGCCCAAGGAAGTCAAGAACAACGAGTACCGGGTGGCCATCACGCCGATCGGCGTGCACGAGCTGGTCGCCCACGGTCACGAGGTCGTCATCCAGGCCGGAGCCGGCGTCGGCTCGCAGATCGCCGACGAGGACTACGTCGCCTCGGGCGCCACGATCCTGCCCGACGCGGACGCGGTGTGGGGCACGGCCGACATGATCCTCAAGGTCAAGGAGCCGATCGCCGAGGAGTACGCCCGGATGCGCGAGGGCCAGGTGCTGTTCACCTACCTCCACCTCGCAGCCGACAAGGCGCTCACCGAGGAGCTGATCGCCCGCAAGGTCACCGCGATCGCCTACGAGACCGTCCAGCTGCCGTCCGGCGCGCTGCCCCTGCTCTACCCGATGTCCGAGGTCGCGGGCTGCCTCGCACCCCAGGTCGGTGCGTACTCGCTGATGAAGGCCCAGGGCGGTCGTGGCGTGCTCATGGGCGGCGTCGGCGGTGTCGCCAACGCCAAGGTCGTCATCATCGGCGCGGGTGTCTCGGGCCAGAACGCGGCCAACATCGCGCTCGGCATGGGTGCCGACGTGACCCTGCTCGACACCGACCTCGACAAGCTGCGGATGTCGTTCTGGCGCTACAACAACCGGGTCCACGGCCTCGCGTCCTCCAAGCTCGCGATCGAGCAGCAGGTGATGGAGGCCGACATGGTGATCGGCGCCGTGCTGATCCCGGGTGCGGCGGCGCCCAAGCTGGTCTCCAACGAGCTGGTCTCGCGGATGAAGCCGGGCTCGGTGCTCGTCGACATCGCGGTCGACCAGGGCGGCTGCTTCGAGGACACCCGGCCCACCACGCACGCCGACCCGACCTACCAGGTGCACAACTCGACGTTCTACTGCGTGGCGAACATGCCGGGCGCGGTGCCGAACACGTCGACGTACGCGCTGACCAACGCGACCCTGCCGTACGCCGTGGCGTTGGCCGACAAGGGCTGGGCCGACGCCTGCCGCGCCGACGCCAGCCTGGCGCTGGGCCTCAACACCCACGCCGGCCTGCTGACCAACGCGCCCGTGGGCGAGGCCACCGGCATCGCGTCGGTGCCGGTCGCGGAGGCGCTCGCCTGACGTGTCGGGCCCATGGCCTAACCTGACCGCGTGAGTGGACCAGGTGCGGTGGACCGGGCGGTCCGCACGTACCTGGACCACCTCGCGGTCGAGAAGGGGCTGGCGGCGAACACGCTGACCTCCTACCAGCGCGACCTGCGCAGGTACCGCGGGCACCTCGCCGCCGCCGGCATCGAGACCCTCGACGCCGTCACCGAGCAGACGGTGACCGACTTCCTCGTGTGGCTGCGCGAGGGCGACGACGCCCACCCGCCGCTGAGCGCGTCCAGCGCGGCGCGCACCGTGGTGGCGGTGCGGGGCTTCCACAAGTTCGCCGTCGCCGACGGGTTGGCCCAGGCCGACCCGGCGGCGGGCGTGAAGCCGCCGACGCCGGCGAAGCGGCTGCCGAAGGCGCTGCCGCTCGCCGACGTCGAGGCGATCCTCGAGGCGGCCGGCGCGCCGGACACCCCGCTGGCGCTGCGCGACCGGGCGCTGCTGGAGATCCTCTACGGCACGGGGGCGCGGATCTCCGAGGCGGTCGGCCTCGACGTCGACGACGTCAGCCACCTGGCGGAGCCCGACCTCGACGACGCCGACGCGACGCTGCTGCTGCGCGGCAAGGGCGGCAAGGAGCGGATGGTCCCGGTCGGGTCCTACGCGCGGGCCGCGCTGTCGGCGTACCTCGTGCGGGGCCGGCCGGCGCTGACCGGGGTCTCGACGAGCTCGACCAGCGGGGGAGCCCTCCTCCTCAACGCCCGCGGGGGTCGGCTCTCGCGGCAGTCGGCGTGGGCCGTGCTGGTCAGGGCCGCCGAGCGGGCCGGGGTCACCCGCGACGTCTCGCCCCACACGCTGCGGCACTCGTTCGCGACCCACCTGCTCGACGGTGGCGCCGACGTCCGCGTGGTCCAGGAGCTGCTCGGGCACGCGTCGGTCACCACGACGCAGGTCTACACGCTCGTCACCGTCGACAACCTGCGCGAGGTCTTCGCCACCGCGCACCCGAGGGCCCGCCATGGCTGATTCCAGCGACGGAGCGTACGACCGGATCCTCGAGCACGCCGAAGCGCGCGGGCTGGAGCTGTACCCCCACCAGGAGGACGCGATCCTCGCCCTGCTGGCCGGCGACAACGTCGTGCTCGCGACCCCGACCGGGTCGGGCAAGTCGCTGGTGGCGATGGCGGCTGCGATGGGTGCGCTCGCCGACGACCGGGTGACCTTCTACACCGCGCCGATCAAGGCACTGGTGAGCGAGAAGTTCTTCGACCTGGTCGAGATCTTCGGCGCCACCGAGGTCGGCATGCTCACCGGCGACGTCGCGGTCAACGCCGATGCCCCGATCATCGCGTGCACCGCCGAGGTGCTCGCCAACATCGCGCTGCGCGAGGGCGAGCGGGCCGACGTCGGCATGGTCGTGATGGACGAGTTCCACTTCTACGGCGAGCCCGGCCGCGGCTGGGCCTGGCAGGTGCCGCTCCTCGAGCTGCCGCAGGCCCAGTTCCTGCTCATGTCGGCGACCCTCGGGGACACCACCGAGCTCGCGGCCGACCTGACCCGGCGCAACGGCCGCGACACGACGATCGTCGACAAGGCCGAACGCCCCGTCCCGCTCGACTTCTCGTGGTCGCTCGAGCCGATGGGGGAGAAGCTCGAGGAGCTGGTCACCACCGGCCAGGGCCCGGTGTACGTCGTCCACTTCACGCAGGCGGCCGCGGTCGAGCACGCCGTCTCGCTGCTCAGTGGGCCCGGGCGCCTCGACACCGTCGTCCCCCAGGAGCGCAAGGAGCAGATCGCGGAGCGGATCGCGGGTGTCCGCTTCGCCGCAGGCTTCGGCAAGACCCTCAACAAGCTGCTGCGGCAGGGGATCGGCGTCCACCACGCCGGCATGCTGCCGCGCTACCGCCGCCTGGTCGAGCAGCTCGCGCAGGCGGGACTGCTGACCGTCATCTGCGGCACCGACACCCTCGGTGTCGGCATCAACGTGCCGATCCGCACGGTGCTGTTCACCGGGCTGGCGAAGTTCGACGGGTCGCGGCAGCGCGTGCTGCGCACGCGGGAGTTCCTGCAGATCGCCGGGCGGGCCGGACGCGCCGGCTACGACACGGCCGGCTACGTCGTCGTCCAGGCGCCCGAGCACGTCATCGAGAACGAGCTGGCCAAGGCGAAGTCCGAGGCCAAGAACGCGGCACTGAGCCCGGAGAAGAGGGCGAAGAAGAGGTCCAAGCCCCACCTGAAGAAGCCCCCCGAGGGCACGGTCGTGTGGAGCGAGCAGACCTTCGCGAAGCTGGTCGAGGGCAGACCAGAGCCGCTGAAGTCGCAGATGAAGGTCGACAACGCGATGCTCGTCAACGTCGTCTCCCGCGAGGAGGACGCGTTCCCGGTGATGCGGCGGCTGATGACCGACAACCACGAGGAGCGGCGCAGCCAGCTGCGGCTGGCGAAGCGGGCGGTGCGCCTCGCACGCAGCCTGCTCACCTCGGAGGTGCTGACCCGTCTCGACCAGGTCGACGGGTTCGGCCGGCGCTACGTGCTCACCGAGGCCCTGCCCGAGGACTTCGCGCTCAACCAGCCGCTCTCGCACTTCGCCCTCGCGGTGCTCGACGTGCTCGACCCCGAGAGCGAGACCTTCACCCTCGACGTCGTGTCGGTCCTCGAGGCGACCCTCGAGGCGCCACGCCCGCTGCTGATGGCCCAGCGGCACGCGGCGCGCGGCGAGGCGATCGCGGCGCTCAAGGCCGACGGTGTCGAGTACGACGAGCGGATGGCGCTGATCGAGGAGATCACCTGGCCCGAGCCGCTGGGAGAGCTGCTCGAGCCGCTGTTCGAGACCTACCGCGAGCGCCATCCGTGGCTCTCGCCCGACGCGCTGGCCCCGAAGTCGGTGGTGCGCCAGATGTGGGAGCAGGGCATGGGGTTCACCGACCTCGTCTCCCGCTACCAGGTGGCCCGCTCCGAGGGGCTGGTGCTGCGCTACCTCACCGACGCCTACCGCGCGCTTCGGCAGACGGTGCCGGCGTCGTACCGCACCGAGGAGCTGGACCTGCTCGTCGAGTGGCTGGGGGAGACGGTCCGCCAGGTCGACTCGTCGCTGCTCGACGAGTGGGAGGCGCTCAACGACCCCGAGCACGCCACTCGCCAGGTCAGCCACCACGAGCCGCCGCCACCGCCACGACCGCTCAGCCAGCAGGGCCGGGTGTTCGAGGTGATGGTCCGCAACGCGCTGTGGCGCCGGGTCGAGCTGGTGGCGCGCGACGACGTCGACGGCCTCGCCGCGCTGGAGCCCGAGGGATCCGAGATGACCTCGGACCGTTGGGATTCCGCGCTCGACGGGTACTACGACGAGCATGAACGGCTCCTCACCGATGCCGATGCCCGCGGACCGGCGCTCCTCGCCGTCGACAAGAGCTCGACGGGCCCGACAGGGGAGTGGCGCGTCGTCCAGACCCTGCACGACCCCGAAGGCCACCACGACTGGGTCATCGAGGCGGTGGTCGACCTCGCCGCCTCCGACGAGGCCGGTGAGGCCGTCGTCCGCACCGAGGCGATGCGCGCGCTGGGCGGCTAGCGCGACCCTGCTCGCGCTCGCCCTCACCGGCTGCGGCGGCGACGCCGACCGGGACCGCGCCGTCGCGCAGGTCACCCAGCGCTTCCAGGCGGCCGTCGACGCCGGCGACGGCGCCGCCGCGTGCCGGCTGCTGGCGCCCGCGACCCGCGACGCCCTCGAACGCGATGCGCAGGCTCCCTGCGCGGACGCCGTGCTCGACGAGGACCTGCCGCCTGCCGGTGACGACGTCGACACGGAGGTCTACGGCACGGCGGCCCAGGTGCGGACCGGCACCGACACCGTCTTCCTGGGCCGGTTCGACCACGGCTGGCGCGTGACCGCGGCAGGCTGCGAGGCGTCGGGTGACGCGCCGTACCGGTGCGCGGTGGAGGGAGGCTGAGGTGAAGGCCGTGTTCGTCGCCTACGCGCTGGTGATCACCGTCGGCCTCGTGCTGCTGCTCCTGGCGGGAGCCCGGCACGCATGAAGCGCTTCTTGACCCTCAACGCGCTGGGCCTCGCCTTCGGTGCCCTGTTCCTCGCCACCCTCGGCGCGCAGGCCGTCGCGGGCTGGCACTCGTTCAACGACCAGCAGGTCGCGGCCCAGGTCGGCACCATCGGCCTGGGCGACTACGTCGTCTCCACCGACTACGCCGTCGCGGTGGCGGAGAACTGGCAGAGCGAGTTCCTCCAGTTCCTGCTCTACCTCCTCGCCACGGTCTGGCTCCTGCAGCAGGGCTCCCCGGAGTCCAAGCAGCTCGACAAGGCCGGCCTGGAGAGCGACGAGGACCAGATGGTCGGTGAGCACGCCCGGCCGGACTCACCGGCCTGGGCGCGGGCCAGCGGTTGGCGCCGGCACGTCTACGGCACCTCGCTGGCGCTGGTGATGGGCACGATCTTCGTCTGCTCGTGGCTGGTCCAGTCGGTGGCCGGCTGGGCGGCGTACGACGAGCAGCGGCTCCAGGACCTGCGCGACCCGGTCGACTGGGCGGCGTACGTCACCTCCGCGGACTTCTGGGAGCGCACCTTGCAGAACTGGCAGTCGGAGTTCCTCGCCGTCGGCGCGATGGCCGTGTTCTCGATCTACCTGCGCCAGCGCGGCTCCTCGCAGAGCAAGCCGACCGGAGCCCCGCACGCGGCCACCGGGATCGAAGGCTGACCGACGCGCGGCGCGCCTCCCGAATGTCTCCGTGTCGACATTGTTGGATGGATGAGTCCCGGGCTCTGGGGAAGGAGCCCGCAACCACTCCAGACAAAGGTGAGGGCGATGGTCGGCTTCTACGGAGGATCCAGTGCACCCGACATGCCGCCGAGGATGCCGATCCCGGCGCCCGGCAGCGACGTACCGCTCGGCACGGAGGACGCAGCCGTGAGCGAGGACGCGATGACGCTGCAGTTCCCGCTGCCGGACCGCAACGCTCCCGAGCCGGCCTCGGTGCAGACGCAGTCCGGCGAGATGGGCCCGACCGGGCGCCCGATGCCGGTGCTGCCCGACCCGAAGCCGGTCACCGCGCACGGCCACGCGCGGGTGATCTCGATGTGCAACCAGAAGGGCGGCGTCGGCAAGACCACGACGACCATCAACCTGGGGGCGGCCCTGGCCGAGTACGGCCGCAAGGTGCTGCTCGTCGACTTCGACCCGCAGGGCTCGCTGTCGGTCGGCCTCGGCCTCAACCCCCACGAGATGGAGAGCACGGTCTACAACCTGCTCATGGACCCCGAGGCCACGCTCGACGAGGTCGTCGTGCCCTCCGGCGTGCCCGGCATGGACCTGCTGCCCTCCAACATCGACCTGTCGGCCGCCGAGGTGCAGCTGGTGCACGAGGTGGCCCGCGAGCAGACGCTGCAGCGCGTGCTCGCCCCGGCGATCGAGGAGTACGACGTCATCCTCATCGACTGCCAGCCCTCGCTCGGTCTGCTGACGGTCAACGCGCTCACCGCCTCCGACGGCGTGATCGTGCCGCTGGAGTGCGAGTACTTCGCGCTGCGCGGCGTCGCGCTGCTCAAGGCCACCATCGACAAGGTCAAGCAGCGGCTCAATCCCGGCCTCGAGGTCGACGGCGTCCTCGGCACCATGTACGACGGCCGCACCCTGCACGGCCGCGAGGTGCTCGAGCGGCTCGTCCAGGCGTGGGGCGACAAGGTGTTCCACACCGTCATCCGCCGCACCGTGAAGTTCTCCGACTCCACCGTCGCGGGCGAGCCGATCACGTCGTACGCCTCCGGATCCAGCGGGGCGGAGGCGTACCGCCAGCTCGCGAAGGAGGTGGCGGTCCGTTGTCTCGACGTGTGAGCATGCCGGCCGCGGACGACCTGTTCCGGCCGACCGCCGAGTCGTCCGGGCCTGCCGTCCGTGCCGTTCCCGACCCGCCGGCCGTTGTAGCCCAGAAGCCGCAGAAGGGACCGACCGGCCGGGTCCGCCACGAGGAGAAGATCACGGTCTACGTCTCCTCGGCGGAGCTGATGGAGCTGGAGAAGGCCCGGCTCACGCTGCGCGGTGAGCACGGCATGGCGGTCGACCGCGGTCGTCTGGTCCGCGAGGCGCTGCACCTGGTCCTGGGCGAGCTCGAGGCCGAGGGGGAGGGCTCCGCGCTGGTCAGGCGCCTGCGTGAGTCATGATGCAGGCGTGAGCGAGGTCGAGGCGGGCGAGCCGGAGGAGCAGCACGGCGGCTTCGACGTGCACCTGGCGAACTTCGAGGGCCCGTTCGACCTGCTGCTGAGCCTCATCTCCAAGCACAAGCTCGACGTCACGGAGATCGCGCTCTCGAAGGTCACCGACGAGTTCATCGCGCACATCAAGCGGCTCCCGGACGACGCGCTCGAGGAGACGACGTCCTTCCTGCTGGTCGCGGCGACCCTCCTCGACCTCAAGGCCGCCCGGCTGCTGCCGGCCGGCGACGTGGAGGACGAGGAGGACCTCGCGCTGCTGGAGGCCCGCGACCTGCTGTTCGCGCGGCTGCTGCAGTACAAGGCCTACAAGCAGGTCGCGGCGGTCCTCGACGCGCGGCTGCAGGCCGAGTCGCGCCGCTACCCGCGGGCGGTCGGCCTGGAGGAGCGCTACGCCGGCCTGCTGCCCGAGGTGCTGATCGGGATCGGCCTCGATGCGTTCGCGGCCCTGGCGGCCAGGGCGATGACGCCCAAGCCCGAGCTGCAGCTGACCCTGCACCACATCCACGCCCCGACCGTGAGCGTGCGCGAGCAGGCCGCGATCGTCGTCGACCGGCTGCGACGCAGCGGGACGCTGACCTTCCGGGCACTGTGCGGTGACTCGCCGGACACGCTGACCACGGTGGCGCGCTTCCTGTCCCTGCTCGAGCTGTTCCGCGAGGGCGCGATCGCCTTCGACCAGGTCACCCCGCTGGGCGAGTTGACGGTCCGCTGGACCGGCGACGACGAGGTCGACGTGGAGGACCTGATCACCGACGAGTTCGACGGGGCGGCGCCGGCCGGGGAGACCCCCGACGACGACCCGCCCGCGGAGGAGGATCCCGCTGATGAGTGAACACAGCGACGAGGTCGAGCCGATCGGCGAGACCTCAGCCGAGACCGCCACCGAGCCGCTGGCCGAGCTGCGGCCCGCGCTCGAGGCGATCTTGATGGTCGCCGACCAGCCGCTCGACGCGGTGGCGCTGGCGACCGCGGTCCGCTACCCCGAGGCGGAGGTGGTCGAGGCGCTCGGTGCCCTCGCCGCCGAGTACGACGAGCAGGGCCGCGGCTTCGAGCTGCGCAACGTCGCGGGTGGCTGGCGCTACTACACCCGCGAGGAGCTCGCTCCCGTCGTCGAGGCGTTCGTGCTCGAGGGCCAGCAGGCCCGGCTCACCCAGGCCGCCCTGGAGACGCTCGCCGTGGTCGCCTACCAGCAGCCGGTGTCCCGGGCCCGGGTGTCGGCGGTGCGTGGCGTCAACGTCGACGGCGTGATGCGGACCCTGCTCAGCCGCGGCCTGGTCGAGGAGGCCGGCCGCGACGGCGAGCATGGCGCCACCTTGTACCGGACGACGACCTACTTCCTGGAACGTATCGGCATCGTCTCGCTCGACGAGCTGCCCGACCTGGCACCGCACCTGCCCGACCTCGCCGAGGTCGAGGAGGAGCTGCGCGAGAGCGTGGCCGAGCCGGTCGAGGAGAGCGTGGACAGCGTGGAGGAGGCCGGCGATGACGCGTGAGATCGCCGTCGACGACGACGGCCAGATCCGCCTGCAGAAGCTGCTGGCCCAGTCCGGCGTCGCCTCGCGTCGCCGCTGCGAGGAGCTGATGCTCGAGGGCGAGGTCGAGGTGGACGGCGAGGTCGTCACCCGGCTCGGCACCAAGGTCGACCCGCGGACCGCGGTGATCAAGGTGTCCGGCAAGCGGCTGCCCCCGATCTCCGACCACGTCTACCTCGTGCTCAACAAGCCGCGTGGTGTCGTGTCGACGATGTCCGACCCGCAGGGGCGTCGTACCCTCTCGGACCTGGTGGCCGACCGCCCGGAGCGGCTCTTCCACGTGGGTCGGCTCGACACCGACACCTCGGGCCTGCTGCTGCTGACCAACGACGGTGACTTCGCGCACCGGATGGCGCACCCGTCGTTCGAGGTCGAGAAGACCTACGTCGCCGAGGTCGCCGGCCGGCTCAGCAAGGGCACCGTCGCCGAGCTGCTCGCCGGCGTGACGCTGGACGACGGCCCGGTGGAGGTACGCCGCGCGCGCGTGATCGACACGTCGGCCGACAAGTCGATCATCGAGCTGGTCATCCACGAGGGCCGCAACCGGATCGTGCGCCGCCTGCTCGACCAGGTCGGGCACCCGGTGCGCCAGCTGAGCCGGACGAAGTTCGGGCCGATCGAGCTCGGCACGCTGGCTGGCGGGAGGCTGCGGGAGCTGTCCGACGACGAGCTCGGCCAGCTGCTGGAGCTGGTCGGTCTCTAGACCTACCGTGGTCGGGTGATTCCGGTCCCACCGGTCCCCGCCGCCCTGCGGAGGTATGTCGTCGCACGGATCCCGTACGACGTCGACTTCGGCGCGCCCGGCGTCCACCGCGGACTGCCGTCGACGACGATCACCCTTGTCCTCCCGCTCGACGACCCGTTGCGGGTGTCGTGGGCGGGTCGGCCGGCGACGATGCACGCGGCCTGGGCCTCGCTGTCGGGGCTGCACACCGAGCCGGCGGCCATCCACCACGACGGCTCGCAACGCGGCGTGCAGCTGGCGCTGAGCGTTGAGGGCGTCCGGGTGCTGCTCGGGCGTCCGGCCGCGGACCTGTCCGGGGCGTTGACCGACCTCGACGAGGCCGCCGTACCCCCGGCGCTGCGGCAGCTGCCGGAGCGGCTGCACACGCTCGGGTCCTGGTCGGCGCGGGTCGGTCTGGTCGACCGGACCCTCGCCGCTCTGGCCGCGCGCGGGGGAGACCCGGCGCCGCAGGCGGAGGTGGCGCACGCCCTCGCCCTGCTCACCGCGGGTGCGCGGGTGGCGGACGTGGCCGATGAGGTCGGCTACAGCCGGCGCCGGCTCGGGACGCTGGTCCGGGCCGAGTGCGGGTTGGCGCCCAAGGCGTTCCAGCGGGTCGCGCGGCTGGAGACGACGCGGCAGGTCCTGGGGCGGCGACCGCTGGCCGAGGTCGCGGCCACCTGCGGGTACGCCGACCAGGCGCACCTGACCCGCGAGTGGACCGCGCTGGCCGGCTGCACGCCGACGACCTGGCTGCGCGAGGAGTTCCCGTTCGTCCAAGACCACGGGGACGACGGGGGAGCAGGCTCGCAGGCATGACAACGACAGCACGCTCCGCAGCAACAGTCCGCCTCTGGGCCGCGATGCAGTTCCGCGACACCGGGACGATGACCTCGTGGCTGCGGGCGATCGGCTTCGTCGAGCACGCCAGCCACCGCGACGAGCGCGGCACCGTGGTCCACGCCGAGTGGCTGTGGCCCGGCGGTGGCGGGATCATGTTCGGCGCCGTGCGGCCCGACGCCCCGCTCCAGCCCGCGGGCAGCGCCGCCGTCTACCTCGTCACCGACGACCCCGACGCGGTCTTCGACGCGGCGGTCGCGGCCGGCGCGAGCGTGGAGCGCCCGATGGTCGACCAGGACTACGGCGGCCGTGGTGGCAGCGTGCGGGACCCCGAGGGCAACCACTGGTCCTTCGGGTCCTACCAGCCCGGCGCCGAGGACCGAGCCTGATCCCCTAACCTGTCGTGCGTGTCTGAGACGAGTCTGACGAGTCTGCTCACGGGCCCGGTCGAGATCGTCGGGACCGGCCTGATCGGCACCTCGATCGCGCTGGCCTGCCGCCGCGCGGGGCTCGAGGTGCTGCTGACCGACACCACGTCCGACCACGTGCGTACCGCGACCGGGCTCGGCGCCGGCCGGGCACGCACGGCGGAGGACGTCCCGCAGCTGGTCGTGGTCGCCGTACCCCCGGACGCACTCGGCACCGTGATCAACCAGGTCCTCGACAGCGTCGGGCCGGACACGGTCGTCACCGACGTCGGCAGCGTCAAGGCGGGGCCGCTGGCCGCGGTGTCCGGACACCCGGCGGTCAGCAGGTACGTCGGCAGCCACCCGATGGCCGGCACCGAGCACTCGGGGCCGCTCTCGGCCAACGCCGAGCTCTTCGACGGCCGCCCGTGGGCGATCACCCCCGGGCCGGACGCCACCTCGTCGGCCACCCGTGTGGTCGAGGCGCTGGCGCTGGTGTGTGGCGCGGTGCCGGTGCACCTCAGCCCGGTCGAGCACGACCGTGCCGTGGCGCGCACGTCGCACGTCCCGCACCTGATGGCCTCCCTCGTCGCCGGCACCCTGGCCGGTGCGTCGGCCGATCACCTCGCCCTGTCGGGCACCGGTGTGCGCGATGTCACGCGGGTCGCCGGCGGCGACCCGCACCTGTACAGCCAGATCATCAGTGGCAACGCCACCGCGGTCGCCGCCCTGCTGGCCGAGGTCCGCGACCGGCTCGACCTCGCGCTGGAGGCGGTCGCCGGCGGTGACCGGGTCGGCCTGGAGTCGCTGCTGGCCTACGGACAGGCCGGAACCCGCGCCATCCCGGGCAAGCACGGTGCGGCGCCGGTCCCGATGGAGGCCGTCCGGGTGGCGCTCCCCGACCAGCCCGGCGGGCTCGCGCGGCTGTTCTCGGATGCCGGCGACAGCGGCGTCAACATCGAGGACGTGCGGATCGACCACGACCCCGGCCGCCCCGTGGGTCAGGTCGAGCTGGACGTGGTGGTGGGTCGTGCGGAGGAGCTGCGGGCCGCTCTGGAGTCGAGGGGCTGGGTGACCCACCGGTAAGGTGCGGGCCGTGAACGTGCCGGTGAATGTCGTTGTCGCTGTTGACGGAACCTCCGGCTCGGGCAAGTCCAGCACCTGCCGTGCGGTCGCCGACCGGCTCGGGCTGCGCTACCTCGACACCGGTGCGCAGTACCGCGCCATCACGTGGTGGATGCTCGACCGGGGCATCGACGTGCACGACGCGGCGGCGGTCGCCGCGCGCGCCGGCGAGCCCGTGCTCGTCTCGGGGACCGACCCGCTCGCGCCCACCATCACGGTCGACGGCCGCGACGTCTCCGTCGAGATCCGCAGCGACGAGGTCAACGGTGCGGTCTCGCCCGTCAGTGCCGTCCCCGAGGTCCGCACCCGGCTCGTCGAGCTCCAGCGCGAGCTGATCGCCCCTGCTGACGGGCCCCGTGGCGGCATCGTCGTCGAGGGCCGCGACATCGGCTCCGTGGTGTGGCCGCAGGCCGAGGTCAAGGTCTACCTGACCGCAGACCCGGCGGCGCGCGCCGCGCGGCGCGCCCTGGAGAACGGTGGCGCCGACGTCGCCGCCACCCAGGAATCCCTGCTCGCCCGCGACAAGATCGACTCCGGCCGGGCGGTCGCGCCGCTGACCATGGCCGACGGCGCGGTCCACGTGGACTCGACCGAGCTGACCCTCGACGAGGTCGTCGACGTCGTGGTGGGCCTGGTGATGGAGCGCGTGTGAGCGCGGGAGCGCGTGTGAGCGCGCACACCCAGCGCCCGCGCAGCGACGCGGTCGCGATGCCCGCGCGTGGTCTGCTCGTCCGCGGACGGCGTACGTCGCGCTGGCTGATCCGCCGCCGGTACGACGTCCGGGTGCACCACCCCGAGCGGTTCCCGGCCCACGGCGCGGCGGTGGTCGCGGGCAACCACATCGGGCTCATCGACGGTCCGCTGATGGCGATCTTCGCGCCGCGGCCGGTGCACGCGCTGACCAAGGTCGAGATGTTCTCCGGGCCGCTCGGGCCGTTCTTGCGGGCGTCGGGGCAGATCCCGCTGGACCGCGACCACACCGACCCCGCTGCCGTGCGGATCGCGCTGCGGGTGCTGCGCGAGGGGCATGCGGTGGGCGTGTTCCCGGAGGGCACGCGGGGGCCGGGGGACCTCGAGCGGTTCCACGGCGGGGCGGCGTACCTGGCGCTCGTGACGGGGGCACCCGTCGTGCCGCTGACCTTCCTGGGGTCGCGGGAACCCGGCGGATCGAGCAGCTCGCTGCCTCGCAAGGGGGCCCGGATCGACCTGGTCGTGGGGGAGCCGTACGCCGTCGATGCGGCTCCGTGGCCCCGGACGCGGGAGAATGTCCGTCTGACCTCGGCCGCGTTGCGCTCCCACCTGCA
Organism: Nocardioides kongjuensis; assembly: GCF_013409625.1. NCBI lineage: Bacteria > Bacillati > Actinomycetota > Actinomycetes > Propionibacteriales > Nocardioidaceae > Nocardioides > Nocardioides kongjuensis. The sequence continues at coordinate 1,585,882 of NZ_JACCBF010000001.1, read as the reverse complement.
GCAGCAGCTGGCCGAAGCCCTGGACGAGACGGGGCGGCGCCTGCCCGGACCGCTCCCGCAAGGAGAACGTGATGAGTGAAGACACCCCGACCGGGGTGGTCCCGGTGCTGGCCGTCGTCGGCCGCCCGAACGTCGGCAAGTCGACCCTGGTGAACCGGATCCTCGGCCGCCGCGAGGCCGTCGTCGAGGACATCCCCGGTGTGACCCGCGACCGTGTGTCCTACGACGCCGAGTGGGCCGGACGGGCCTTCACGCTCGTCGACACCGGCGGCTGGGACCCCGATGCGCGCGGCATGGCCGAGCGGATCAAGGTGCAGGCCGAGGTCGCCGTGACCCTCGCCGACGCGGTGCTCTTCGTGGTGGACGCGTCGGTCGGCATCACCGACGCCGACGAGGCCGTCGTCCGGGTGCTGCGCAAGTCCGGCAAGCCGGTCGTCCTGGCTGCCAACAAGGTCGACGACGAGCGGGCCGAGGCCGAGGCCCACGGGCTGTGGAACCTCGGTCTCGGCGAGCCGTTCGCGGTCTCCGCCCTCCACGGGCGCGGCTCGGGGGACCTGCTCGACGCCGTGCTCGAGGTGCTGCCGGAGGCGCCGGACCGGGTCGAGGAGGAGCTCGGCGGCCCGCGCCGGATCGCCATCGTCGGACGCCCCAACGTCGGCAAGTCCTCGCTGCTCAACAAGCTCGCCGGCGAGGAGCGGGTCGTCGTCGACAACGTCGCCGGTACGACGGTCGACCCGGTCGACGAGCTGGTCGAGCTCGGCGGCCGCGAGTGGCGCTTCATCGACACCGCCGGCATCCGCAAGCGGGTCAAGGAGGCCTCCGGCCACGAGTACTACGCCTGGCTGCGCACCTCGACCGCGATCGAGCGTGCCGAGGTGTGCGTCCTCGTGCTCGCCGGCAACGAGTCGATCGCCGAGCAGGACATGCGGATCCTGCAGGAGGTCCGCGAGGCCGGCAAGGCGCTCGTGATCGCCTTCAACAAGTGGGACCTCGTCGACGCCGAGCGCCGCTACTACCTCGACCGCGAGATCGACCGCGACCTCGTGCAGGTCCAGTGGGCGCCGCGGATCAACATCACCGCGAAGACCGGGTGGCACATCGACCGGCTGGTCCCCGCCCTGGACCGGGCCATCGAGGGCTGGGAGACCCGCATCTCCACCGGCGCGCTCAACGCCTTCCTCGGCCGGATCGTCGCCGAGCACCCGCACCCGGTGCGCGGCGGCAAGCAGCCGCGCATCCTGTTCGGCAGCCAGGTGCAGAGCGCGCCGCCGGTGTTCAAGCTGTTCACCACCGGCAAGCTCGACCAGGGCTACGAGCGGTTCATCGAGCGCCGACTGCGCGAGGAGTTCGGCTTCGTCGGCACGCCGATCGAGATCAAGGTGCAGCCGCGCGAGAAGCGCGGCCGGCGCTGACCCGAGGGACCGGGGGGGTGTGACCCGGGCCAGCGCGGCCCGGTCAGACCCGCTCGATGATGGTGCCGGTCGCCATCGCACCGCCGGCGCACATCGAGATGAGCGCGGTGCTCTGGTCGCGCCGCTCCAGCTCGTGCAGCGCGGTGGTGATCAGCCGCACGCCGGTGGCGCCGACCGGGTGGCCGAGCGCGATCGCGCCTCCATTGACGTTGACCTTGTCCATGTCGACGCCGTGGACGCCGGCCCACGACAGCACGACCGAGGCGAAGGCCTCGTTGACCTCGAACAGGTCGAAGTCGCCGATCGACATGCCGGTCCTGTCGAGCAGTCGCTGCGTGGCGTCGATCGGGCCGTCGAGGTGGTAGTAGGGGTCCGAGCCGACCAGGCACTGGGCCTTGATCCGGGCCCGCGGGGTCAGGCCCAGGGCGCGGGCCTTGTCCTCGTCCATGATGAGCAGTGCCGCGGCGCCGTCGGAGATCTGCGAGGACGTCCCGGCCGTGTGCAGGCCGCCCTCGAGGACGGTGCGGAGGTTCGCCAGGCCCTCGGCGGTGGTCTCGCGCAGGCCCTGGTCGGCGTCGACGAGACGGGTCTCGCCAGTCGGCCTCCCCTCGTCGTCGAGCACGGGCGCCTCGATCGCGGCGATCTCGCGCTTGAACCGACCCTCGTCGACGGCGACCCGGGCCTTGGCCTGGGAGGCGAGTCCGAGCGCCTCGAGGTCGGCGCGGGTGATGCCCCGGTTCTTCGCGATCCGGTCGGCGGCCTCGAACTGGTTCGGCATGTCGATCGACCAGTCGTCGGGACGCGGGTCGCCCATGCCCGACGGGACGTTGGCGCCGAGCGGGATGCGCGACATCATCTCGACACCGCAGGCGATGCCGACGTCGATGGTGCCGGCGGCGACCATGTCGTTGACCAGGTGGGTGGCCTGCTGGCCCGAGCCGCACTGGGCGTCGAGCGCGGTGCCGGCCGTGGCCTGCGGAAGGCCGGCGTAGAGCCAGGCCCGACGCACCATGTCGTTGGACTGCTCGCCGGCCTGGGTGACGCAGCCGCCGATCACCTGCTCGACGAGCGCCGGGTCGACCCCGGCGCGGCGGAGCACCTCGGCCTGGATGAAGCCCAGGGTCTGGGCCGGGTGCAGGCCGGCCAGCCAGCCCTTGCGCTTGCCCAGGGGGGTGCGGACTGCTTCGACGATCACAGGGTTGCCCATGCCCGCACGGTAGCACCAAGGTAGAACACGTTCTAGTAGTCGTCCCGGTGGGGGCTGCGCCACGAGAAAAGTGATTTCACGAAACCCTTTCGTATTGCCGCGATGCTTTGTACGGTGGCCCTTAGAACGTGTTCCACCCCCATGGTCGTCAAGTAGCGAAAGGTTCGTCGCGTGACCGAGCTCCTCATTCCGGAGGGATGGGATCCCACGGATCCCGACATCAACGAAGTGGCCCTGCCGCACGACGAGTTCCGTGCGTTGCGGACCAACGAGCCGATCCGCTGGATCGAGCAGGTCCCCGAGGCGCGGGCCGGCTTCCTCGACACGGGCTACTGGGCGCTGACCCGGCACGCCGAGGTCCGGCAGGTCTCCAAGGACAACGAGAACTGGTCGGCCATGGAGAACGGCGTCATCATCCGGTTCGCCCCGGACATGACCCGTGACCAGGTCGAGGTCCAGCGCGCGATGCTCATCCACCACGACCCGCCGGACCACACCCAGATGCGCGGCATCGTCTCCCGCGGCTTCACCCCCCGGGTGATCGCCGCCCTCAAGACCGTCCTCGAGGAGCGGGCCCGCGAGATCGTCGCCGGCGCCGTGGCCAAGGGCTCCGGCGACTTCGTCGAGGACATCGCCGCCGAGCTGCCGCTGCAGGCGATCGCGGACTTCCTCGGGGTGCCCCAGGAGGACCGCAAGAAGCTCTTCGAGTGGTCCAACCAGATGATGGGCTACGACGACCCCGACATCGGCGCCGACCCCGCGGTCGCGTCGATGGAGATCCTGGTCTACTTCGACCAGCTCGCCAACGAGCGTCGGGCGAACCCGCAGGACGACATCGTCACCAAGCTCATCAGCGTCGGCGCCGACGACGACCACGGCGCACTGACCAACGACGAGTTCGGGTTCTTCGTGATCCTGCTGACCGTCGCCGGCAACGAGACGACGCGCAACGCCACCAGCCACGGCATGCACGCCTTCTTCGAGCACCCCGACCAGTGGGAGCTGTGGAAGAAGGAGCGCCCGGAGACCGCCATCGACGAGATCGTCCGCTGGGCGACCCCCGTCACCGTCTTCCAGCGCACCGCCAAGAAGGACACCGAGCTGGCCGGGCAGGCGATCAAGAAGGGCGACCGGGTGGCGATGTTCTACGCCTCCGCGAACTTCGACGAGACCGTCTTCGAGGACCCGTTCACCTTCAACATCCTGCGCGAGCACAACCCGCACGTCGCCTTCGGCGGTCACGGAGCGCACTACTGCCTCGGCGCCAACCTGGCTCGCCTGCAGATCAACCTGATCTTCAACGCGATCGCCGACCTCGCGCCCGACATCGAGCTCGCGGGCAAGCCGCGACGCCTCCGCTCGGGATGGCTCAACGCCATCAAGGAGATGCAGGTCAACTACAACACCAAGTAGCGCGCCTCTTCAGCGCAGGTTCAGGGTGGCTCCGTGAGAATGGGGCCACCCTGAACGTCTTCCCGGAGGTCGCATGCGTGTCCTGGTCGTCGACGACGAGCGACGGCTCGCTCGTACGCTGCAGGTCGGACTGGACGCCGAGGGCTTCGCGGTCGACCTCGCGCACGACGGGACCGACGGGCTGTGGCTGGCCCGTGAGAACGGGTACGACGCGATCGTGCTCGACCTGATGCTGCCCGGCATCAACGGCTACCAGGTGTGCCGGACCCTGCGCGAGGAGGGCAACTGGACCCCCATCCTGATGCTGACCGCGAAGGACGGCGAGTGGGACCAGGTCGAGGGCCTCGACACCGGGGCCGACGACTACCTGACCAAGCCGTTCTCGTTCCCCGTCCTCGTCGCCCGGCTCCGGGCGGTCGCCCGCCGCGGCGCCCGGGAGCGCCCGACGACGCTGGAGGTCGGCGACCTGGTCGTCGACCCGGCGGCTCGCCGGGTGCATCGCGGGGACGTCGAGATCTCGCTGACCGCGCGCGAGTTCTCGGTCCTCGCCTTCCTCGCCCGTCACCGCGGTGACGTCGTCTCGAAGCGCCAGATCCTCGACGCGGTCTGGGACGGCGACTTCGAGGGCGACCCCAACATCGTCGAGGTCTACGTGCGCCACCTGCGCAACAAGGTGGACCGGCCCTTCGGCCGCGAGGCCATCGAGACCCTCCGCGGTGCCGGCTACCGGCTCGCGAGCGACGGAGGCTGACGTGCGGTCGCGTACGACGCTCGCGGCCGTCCTCGTCGTGGCGGTGGCGCTCGTCGTCGCCGCCGTGCTCCTGGTCCTGGCGGTGCGCTCGTCGTTGCGAGATGCGGCCGAGACCACGGCCGAGCACCGCGCGGGCGACCTCGTGGCCCAGGTCGACGCCGGACGCCTCCCCGCGCCGGGCGAGCCCGACGACGAGCCCGACGACGAGCCCGACGACGTGGTCTGGCAGGTCTCGGGCGCGGACGGGCAGGTCCTCGCGGCGTCGAGGTCGCTGAGCGGCAGCATCCCGCCGGCCGACGGCGAGACGGTCGCCCTGCGCGGTGGCGAGCACCGCTACCTGGTCGTCACCGAGGACACGGCAGCCGACGGGGTCGTCACTGTCGCAGTCTCGCTGGAGGACCTCGACGAGACGACCGCAGCCCTGGCGGTCCCGCTCCTCGTCGGGGTCCCGCTGCTGTTGCTGGTCGTGGCCGCGACGACCTGGCTGGTCGTCGGGCGTGCGCTGCGCCCCGTCGAGCGGATCCGCACCGAGGTCGAGCGGATCAGCGGGTCCAGCCTCGAGCGCCGCGTGCCGGTCCCGGCGGGCAAGGACGAGATCGGCCGGCTGGCCCGGACCATGAACCAGATGCTCGGCCGGCTGCAGGCGGCCAGTGACCGCCAGCAGCAGTTCGTCGCCGACGCCAGCCACGAGCTGCGCTCCCCGGTGGCCAGCCTGCGCCAGGCCGCCGAGGTCGCGCAGGCCCACCCCGGCGCCCTTCCCGAGGGCGAGCTCGCGGCCACCGTGGGGGAGGAGGCGTTGCGGATGCAGGTCCTCGTCGACCAGCTGCTCGTGCTCGCCCGGGCCGGCGAGGGCGCGCCGGGGCTGCAGCGGACCGACGTCGACGTCGACGACCTCGTCCTGCTCCACACCCGCCGCGGCGTCGAGCCGTCCGCCGAGATCGACACCACGGGCGTCGGTCCCGGCCGCGTCCACGGTGACGCCGTGGCGCTGGCGCAGGTCGTGCGCAACCTCCTCGACAACGCCGTCCGGCACGCCGATCGGCGGGTGGTGGTCGGGGTCCGGCAGCAGCCGGACGGCGTCGTGCTGACGGTCGAGGACGACGGCCCCGGCGTGCCCGTGGCCGAGCGCGAGCGGGTCTTCGAGCGGTTCCGCCGCCTCGACGACGCCCGCAGCCGCGACGCCGGCGGCAGCGGCCTCGGGCTGGCCATCGTGCGTGAGGTGGTGGCCACCCACGGCGGCTCGGTGGAGCTGGACTCGTCGCCGCTGGGGGGCGCGCGCTTTGTCGTACGCCTGCCGGGCTGAAGGCCTCTTCAGGAGGGTTCAGCGAGGGTTCAGCGGACGGGTGCGAGGGTCGGCGCGAACGATCCCCTCCGAGAGACAAGGAACCCATCCATGAACACCGCACTGCGCAGCAAGCGCCTCCTCGTCCCCACCGTCGTCGCCGTGGCCGCCCTGGCCGTCGGTGGCACCGTGTGGGCGGCTTCCGGAGACGACGAGGTCGGTGGCGGAGAGCGCGATCGGGTTGCCGCTGCAGCCGAGAAGGCCGCCGGGGGCGGCGACGCCGTGTCGGTCGAGACGAGCGACGACGCCGGCGAGGCCTACGAGGTCGAGGTGCGCCGACCCGACGGCACGGAGGTCGACGTCACGCTCGACGCCGATCTCCGCGTCGTGGGCCACGACGCGGACGACCGGGTGCTCGGCGCCGAGGAGCGGGCATCGGTCGAGAAGGCGGTGCTGGACGCCGTCGGTGGCGGCACCGTCCTCGAGGTCGGCGCGAGCGACGACCCGGGCGTCGCCTACGAGGCCGACGTCCGTGACGGCAACGGCGTCGAGTGGGACGTCGACCTCGACGCGGCCTTCGCCGTCGTCGAGAAGACCGAGGATCGCTGATGGTGCCGATGCAGTAGCGTTTCTCCGTGCAGGACGCCGATCATCAGAAGGACGACGCGATGAGTGAGATCAACGCCGAGCAGTTCCCCGGTTTCTCCGAGAACCACTACCAGCACGGGATGCACTCCCTGGCCTGGATCTCGCTGTGGCTGATCGTCGGGCTCGGCGTCGCCTGCGGCATCTTCGGCTTCATCTGGGGCATCAGCCACTGACCCCCCCGACCTGGTCAGCCCGAGTTCGTCCGGCTGACCAGGTCGTCGACCACCGCCGGCATGCTGCCGCCGCTGCGCTCGTAGCTGGCCCGCTGCCGGCTCGCGCCGCCCTCCGCCAGGACGCGCGGCACGCCCGTCCGCACGACCTCGGCGTCGCCGTACGCCGTCAGCAGCTCGGCGACCGTCGTGACCAGGTGGCCGAGCACGTCCCGTGCCGGGGCCAGGTCGCCCGTCACCGGGTCGAGCAGCCGCTCGGTCAGGCCGTACCGCGCGGCGCGCCACCGGGCTGCGCGCAACAGCTCGGCTCGCCAGCAACCGCTCGGCAGCCCGTCCCCGTCGATCTCGAGGCAGACCAGCGCGCGGGCCAGCACCGCCACCAGGACCGCGTCGTCGGGATCGGTGCACACGTCACCGATCCGCACCTCCACCGTGGGCTGGTGGGCCGAGAGCCGGGCGTCGAAGTAGAGCATCCCGTCGTCCATCGCGGCGCCCGAGGCGACGAGTGCCCGGCTCAGGGCGTGGTACGCCGCCGCCGAGCCGAACCGCTGGGTGGAGCAGGCGCTGGGCCAGTGGGCCCAGGCCTCGGCGCGCCAGGACGCGTAGCGGGTGTCGCGGCCGTGGAAGTACGGCGAGTTCGCGCTGATCGCCAGCAGCACCGGCAGCCACGGCGTGATCGCGTCGATGGCGCGCACGCCCTGCTCGTCGGAGTCGACCTGCACGTGCACGTGCTGCCCGCAGGTGCCTCCCGGGCGGGCGATCTCCCCGAACGTCGCGACCATGGCGAGGTAGCGGTCGTCACGGGTGGTGCGGGGAGGTCCGCCCTGCAGCGGCACGGCGCCCGTGGCCGCGGTCCGCGCCCCCGCCGCCGCGGCGGCCCGGTCGGCGAGGGCCCGGAGCCGGACCAAGTGCCCGCGCAGGTCCGCAGCGTCGCGGACCGGGGGCGTGCGCGTCTCGAGCTGGTGCGCGAACAGCTCGTGGTCGAGCTCGTCGGCGCTCTCGGGGGCGTGCTCCGCGGCGTACCGCAGCGCCTGCTCGGCACGCGGCGTCGTCGCCCGGGTCTCCGGGTCGACGAGGAGCAGCTCCTCCTCGACGCCGACGGTACGCCGTTCCATGCCACCTCCCCGACCGCTCGGATCGTGGGGCAGGCGGTACCCCGAAGGGAGGCGGTCAGTCGCGGCGGTCAGTCGCGGGCGGTGAGCACCAGCGGGTCGCCGGAGGTGATGGCGACGGTGTGCTCGGCGTGGGCGCCGCGCGAGCCGTCGGCGCTGCGGATGGTCCAGCCGTCGGGGTCGAACACGATCTCGTCGGTGGTGTGCAGGAACCACGGCTCGATCGCGATGACGAGTCCGGGGCGGAGCTTGATGCCGCGGCCGGGGCGACCGTCGTTGGCGACGTGCGGCTCGCCGTGCATGGTCCGGCCGACGCCGTGGCCGCCGAACTGCAGGTTGACCTTGAGACCGGCCGCGTGGGCGACGTCGCCGATGGCGGCGGAGATGTCGCCGAGGCGGTTGCCGGCGCGGGCGGCGGCGATGCCGGCGGTGAGGGCCTTCTCGGTGACCTCGATCAGCCGGAGGTCCTCCTCGCGCGGCGTGCCGACGACGACCGAGAGCGCCGAGTCGGAGACCCAGCCGTCGACCGACGCGGCGAAGTCGACCGAGAGCAGGTCGCCGTCCTGCAGCGTGTAGTCGTGGGGCAGGCCGTGCAGCACCGCGTCGTTGACCGACGTGCACAGCACCTTGCCGAACGGGCTGGCGCCGAAGGACGGGTGGTAGTCGATGTAGCACGACTCCGCACCGGCGTCCTTGATCATCTGGTGCGCCAGGGCGTCGAGCTCGAGCAGGTTGACGCCGACCGCGGCCTTCTCGGAGAGGGCCTGGATCACCGAGGCCACGAAGCGCCCGGCGGGACGCATCTGCTCGATCTGGGTGGGGGTGCGCAGCTCGATCACAGCGCTCAGCCTACTGAGGGGAGGAGGCGTCCCCGGCATCCACGACGACCGCGCTGTGGCTGGACGCGTCGTCCGCGTCGAAGACGATCCCGTCGAGGTGGCCGGTGCCGGGGGAGACGCTGCCGGTCAGCGACTTCCTGGCTCCGGCCTCGAGCTGGATGCTGCCGTAGCGCGGCTCCGACGCCGGGTCGGCGACGTCGGCGCCACTCCAGGCCCCGTCGACGACGGACTTGACGGTGATGTCGTTGAGGGAGACGACGCGGTCGCTCCGGTTCTCCACGTCGAAGGCGAAGGTGCACGCGAGTTCGCCGTCGCCGCCGTACTCGTCGTCGGCGGCGTCGTCGGCGTGGCACTCCAGTGAGGTGACCTTGATCCGCAGGTCCCCGTCGTCGGTGGTGAACCACGCGCCGACCCGGGCACTCGGGGCGGGCGGGTCGACGGTGTCGAACCAGTCGCCGAGGTAGCGCAGGAACGCGAAGCCGAGCCACACCATCGTGGCGACCATGCCGAGGACCACGGTCGCCACGACGGCGACCAGCACGATGACCGTGCGCCGCGAGGAGCGCCGCGGCGCCGGTGCGGGGGGCCAGGGAGGCCCCGGGGGCGGGGGAGGCGGCGCGGGAGGCGGGTACGGCGGGTCGCTCACGTCGTGAACCTAGCCGCGCCCGCCCTCCGCGAAACGCCTCAGCTGGTCGGCTTGTCCGCGCCGACGACCCACATCGCGAAGAACTGCGAGCCGCCGCCGTACGCGTGGCCGAGGGCCTTGCGTGCGCCGTCGACCTGGTGCTCGCCGGCCGCACCGCGGACCTGGAGGGCGGCCTCGCCGAAGCGGAGCATGCCCGAGGCGCCGATCGGGTTGGAGGAGAGCACGCCGCCCGAGCAGTTGACCGGGATCCGGCCGCCCATGGCGGTCTCGCCCGCCTCGGTCAGCTTCCAGCCCTCGCCCTCGGCGGCGAAGCCGAGGTTCTCCAGCCACATCGGCTCGAACCAGGAGAACGGCACGTAGATCTCCGCCGCGTCGATCTCGTCGATCGGCGAGGTGATGCCGGCCTGCTTCCACAGCGCGGCCGCGGCGTCGCGACCGGCCTGCGGGTTGACCTGGTCGCGCTCGGCGGCGGTGGTCGCCTCCGACCGCATCACCGTCCCGTGGATCCAGGCCGGGTTCGGCGAGGACGTGGCGGTGTCCTCGTCGACGATGACCAGTGCGCAGGCTCCGTCGCTCGACGGGCAGGTCTCGTCGTACCGGATCGGGTCCCAGAGCATCTGCGACGCCAGCACCGACTCGACGGTGGTGCCCTCGTTGTGGAGGTGCGCGTAGGGGTTCCTCAGCGCGTTGTGGCGGTCCTTGGCCGCGACGATCGCGCCCACGTGGGTGGGCGCCTGCGAGCGGCGGATGTAGGAGCGCACGTGCGGCGCGAAGTAGCCGCCGGCACCGGCGTGGACGGGCATGTTGAACGGGAGCGGCACCGAGAGCGCCCACATCGCGTTCGACTCGGACTGCTTCTCGTAGGCCACGGTGAGCACCCGCTTGTGGACGCCGGCCTGCACCAGCGACGACGCCACGATGGCGGTCGAGCCGCCCACCGAGCCGGCCGTGTGGACGCGCAGCAGCGGCTTGCCCGCCGCACCGAGGGCCTCGGCGAGGAACAGCTCGGGCATCATCACGCCCTCGAACAGGTCCGGCGCCTTGCCGACGACGATCGCGTCGATGTCGTCGAGCGTCATGTTGGCGTCGAGGAGCGCGCGGTCGATGGCCTCGCGGCACAGACCTGCCATGGAGACGTCCTCGCGCTTGGCACGGTGGTGCGTCTGGCCGACGCCGATGATCGCTGCAGGCTGCTTGCCCATCAGATGCTTCCTTCCAGGGTGCAGACGAGGTTCTGCTGCAGGGCGGGACCGCTGGTCGCGTGGGCGAGGGCCTTGTCGGCCTCGCCGGACCAGATCCGCGTCGCTGCCTCGCCGACGCGGATGCCTCCACCGGAGAACATCGGGTTGCTCGCGAGCGCGCCGCCCGAGGGGTTGATGGCGACGTCGTCGCCGAGCCCGAGCTCAGCGCGGAGGATGAGCTCCTGGTGGCTGAACGGCGCGTGCAGCTCCGCGACCTCGACGCCGTCGAGGTCCAGGGCGGCGCCGGCGCGCTGCGCCGACGGCGACCGGGTCAGGTCGCGCACGCCCATGCCCATCGGGTCGATGTAGTGGGAGATGCCGGTGAGCCAGGCGGGACGCTCGCGGACCTCGCGGGCCCGGTCGCCCGCGGCGAGCACGAGGGCCGCGACGCCGTCGGTGACGGGTGAGCAGTCGTGCTTGCGCAGCGGGTCGGCGTACATGGGCCGCGCGAGCAGCTCCTCGACCGACGAGCCACCCTTGCGAATGGCGTGCTCGTTCTTCTCCGCGTCGGTGAGCGAGCGGTTGGCGACCTCGGCCATGGCCCGCTCGTCCCAGAGGCCGGCGTCGATGCCCGCGCGGGCCTGGAGGCCGGCCAACGACACGGTGTCCGGCCACAGGGGGGTCATCGTGTAGGGCTCGAGCTGGAGGGCGAGCGTGCGGCGCAGCACGCCGGCCGAGCTCTTGCCGAAGGCGTAGACGAGGGCGGTGTCGACCTCGCCCGTCTGGATCTTGAGCCAGGCCTCGTACATGGCCCAGGCGAGGTCCATCTCCACGTGCGACTCGTTGACCGGCGGGATCACGCCGATCGCGTCGACGGCCTGGACGAACGAGAAGGAACGGCCGGCGAGGTAGTCGGAGGAGCCGGAGCACCAGAACCCGACGTCCTTGCGGGTCCAGCCGGTCTGCTCGTAGAGCTCCTTGAACACCGGCACGAGGAGCTCGACGCAGGTCGGGGACCCGTCGAACTCAGGCATCTGTCGCTGGGCGAACCCGACGACGGCGACGTCACGCATCTGTCGTTGTCTCCCGTCTCAGAGGTGGTGCTTGTAGGTGTCGAAGTCGGCGTCGGGGTCGCCGGTCGGCGCGAAGTGGTCGATGTTCTCCAGGGAGTACGCCCACTCGTCCTTCGGCTTCCAGACCGCCTTGACCCGCATGCCCATCCGGACCTCCTCGGCGGGGACGCCGAGGATCAGGTGCAGCAGCGCGATGTCGGCGCCGTCGAGGAGGACGTACGCAGAGACGTACGGCGGGGTGATCTTCTGGCCGAGGAAGGGCACGTTGACGACGCAGAACGTGGTGATGGTGCCGGTCTGCGAGAGCTCGACCTCCTCCACGGTCGGCGTGCCGTCGGACGGGCAGGCGCTGCGCGGCGGGACGTAGACCTTCTGGCAGGTCGGGCAGCGCTGGCCCATGATCCGGCCCTCGTTGAGGCCGCGGTAGAACAGCGACTCCTCGGGAGAGGCGGCGTACTTGTAGTCGAGCGAGACCGGGGTGACGACACCGGTCACCGGCGCGTCACTGGTGGTGGCCGCGACGGCCGACCCGGCCTCGCCGGGCGCCAGCGGCTCGAAGCAGGCGATGTCGTTGATGTGGCCGACCCGCTCCGCGGCCCAGCGCACCCGCACCCGCATGCCGGTCGTCACCTCGTCGGGCGACGCGACGTCGAGCGCGTGCAGGAGCGGCACGTCGGCCCCGTCGAGGGTGACCAGCGCGAACGCGAAGGGCCGGTCGAACGGCTGGTCCTTCACCGGCTCGGGAACCCACGTCCAGGACGTGACCGTGCCGACGGAGGAGACCTCCACGAACTCGGTCGTCGCCTCGTGGGTGACGGGGTCGAACTCGAGCGGGGGGACGACGACCTGGCCGGTCGAGGTCCGTCCGCCCACGACCACTCCGTCACGCAGTCCGGAGAGGAAGCGACCGACGACGGGGCCGGTCGATCGGGTGTAGTCGAAGGCGACGGTGACCGGCGCCGAGAGGGTGCGGCTCATGACCCAAAGTGAAACATGTTCTGCTCAAAAGTGAAACATGTTCTAGAAATGGCGTGTCGGGTCACGGCATGATGCGACCCATGAAACTGGGCTTGCAGCTGGGTTACTGGTCCGCGCAACCGCCGCAGGGCGTCGGCGACCTCGTCGCCGCCGCGGAGGACGCGGGCTTCGACGCCGTCTTCACCGCCGAGGCGTGGGGGAGCGATGCGTTCACGCCGCTGGCCTGGTGGGGCCGCGAGACCTCGACGGTCCGGCTCGGCACCTCGATCGTGCAGATGTCCGGCCGCACCCCGACCTCGATCGCGATGCACGCGCTGACCCTCGACCACCTGACCGGTGGCCGGGTCATCCTGGGCATGGGCGTCAGCGGCCCGCAGGTCGTCGAGGGCTGGTACGGCGTGCCCTTCTCGAAACCGCTGGCCCGCACTCGTGAGGTGGTCTCGATCATCCGTCAGGTGCTCGCCCGCGACGCGCCGGTCACCAACGACGGGCCGCACCACCCGCTGCCCTACAACGGCCCCGGTGCCGTCGGCCTCGGCAAGCCGCTCAAGCCGATCGTGCACCCGCTGCGCGCCGACCTGCCGATCTGGCTGGGGGCGGAGGGCCCCAAGAACGTCGCCCAGACCGCCGAGATCGCCGACGGCTGGATCCCCATCTTCTACACGCCCCGGAGTGCCGGCATGTACCAGCCGTGGCTCGACGAGGGCTTCGCCCGACCCGGTGCCCGTCGTACCCGCGACGACTTCGAGATCGCCGCCACCTGCCACCTCCAGGTCGTCGAGAACGCCGAGCAGAAGCAGGCCGTCATCGACGGCATGAAGCCGTTCGTCTCGCTCTACATGGGCGGGATGGGCGCCAAGGAGCAGAACTTCCACCACCAGGTCTTCACGCGCATGGGGTACGGCGAGCTGGCCGACGAGGTCCAGGGGCTCTACCTGTCCGGCGAGAAGGACAAGGCCACCGCCCTCATCCCCGACGAGCTGGTCGACGACATGCACATCATCGGCACGCCCGGCGAGGTGAAGGAGCGGGTCGCGCAGTGGGAGGAGACCGGCGTCACCACGTTGCTCCTGTCCTGCCGCAGTGCCGCCGAGATCCGGGGGATCGCCGAGCTGTTGGCCTGATCCCGGGTCTGCTGTCGGCGGGGCGGGCTACCGTCCTCGTCATGAGGCGCGAGCCGCACGAGAACGTCGCCACGGTGCTGGTCGATCCTGCCCTGCTGCCGGACCTCGAGCTAGAGCTCGTCGAGCTCGACCTGTGGGTGTGGCCGGTCCGATCTGCGCCGATCTGCGCCGACGGACCGCGCACCGAGTTCCAGCTGCGCCGGCGCCTCGTCGAGGCCCAGCGCGGCGCCTGGGACTGCGCGGCCGCGTGGGTGCCGGTGTGGATCAGCTTCGGTGAGCGCTGGGTCAGCGGCGACGACCCGCTGCCGTGGGCCGCGCACCGGGCCCTGTGGGACCTGCTCGACGCCCACGCCGACCAGGTCCGGTTCCACCGCCGGCTCGGCGGCGTGCGGCCGCTGGTCGCGCCCGTCGAGCGGCGGCCTGCGAGCTGAGGCACGGGACCGCGCCGGCCGCTCGCTCCAGGGCGCGGATGGCCGCAACCTCGGTGGAGGTCCTTGATCCGATCTAGAACACGTTCTAGTCTGCGACCGTGACCGACACGCTCCGCACGCCTGCCCACAACGGCCACCTCATGGTCGCCGCCCTCAAGCGCCACGCCAACCGCCCGATCGTGCACCTCGGCGACGTGACGCTGACCGGCAAGGAGACCGCGGACCGGATCTCGCAGTACATCCAGGCCTTCGAGTCGCTCGGCGCCGGACGCGGGACGCCGGGTGCGCTGCTCGCGCTGAACCGACCCGAGGTGCTCTTCATCCTCGGTGCCGGGCAGACCCAGGGCTTCCAGCGGACCTCGCTGCACCCCCTCGGGTCGGCCGACGACCACGCCTACGTCATCAACGACGCCGGCATCACCACCTTGGTGATCGACCCGTACTTCGCTGGGCGCGCGGTGGAGCTGCTCGGCAAGTGCCCCGGTCTCAAGCAGGTCCTCACCATCGGCCCGGTCCCGCCGGAGCTCGCCGAGGTCGGCACCGACCTGACCGAGGTGGCGGCGTCCTTCGAGCCGCAGCCCTTCCAGGCCGCGCTGCTCGAGCCGGACCACATCACCTCGATCACCTACACCGGTGGCACGACCGGCAAGCCCAAGGGCGTGATCGGCACGGTGCGCGCCTTCTCGACGATGGCGCAGGTCCAGATGGCCGAGTGGGAGTGGCCCGAGGAGCCGCGCTTCCTCATGTGCACGCCGCTCTCGCACGCCGGTGCCGCCTTCTTCGTGCCGGTCGTGCTCAAGGGCGGCACCCTGTTCGTGTCCTCCCGGTTCGACCCGGCCGAGGTGCTCGCGACCATCGAGGAGAAGCGGATCAACTCCTTGATGCTCGTGCCGACCATGCTCTACGCGCTGATGGACCACCCCGACTCGCGCACGCGCGACCTGTCGTCGCTGGAGACCGTCTACTACGGCGCGTCCGCGATCAACCCGGTCCGGCTCAAGGAGGCCATCGAGCGGTTCGGCCCGATCTTCGCCCAGTACTACGGGCAGTCCGAGGCGCCGATGGTGATCAGCTACTTCCCGAAGGGCGACCACGTCGATGCCTCGGGCGCGCCGATCGAGTCCCGGCTGACCTCGTGCGGCCGGCCGTCGGCCTACCTGCGCGCAGCGCTGCTCGACGAGTCGGGCAACCCGGTCGAGCCGGGCGAGCCGGGCGAGATCTGCGTCGCCGGACCGCTGCTCTCGGCGGGCTACTGGCAGCTGCCCGAGGCGACCGCCGAGACCTTCCGCGACGGTTGGATGCACACCGGCGACGTGGCCCGCGAGGACGAGGACGGCTTCTGGTACATCGTGGACCGCACCAAGGACATGATCGTCACCGGCGGCTTCAACGTCTTCCCGCGCGAGGTCGAGGACGTCATCGCCGAGCACCCGGCGATCGCCCAGGTCGGTGTCATCGGTACGCCGCACGAGAAGTTCGGCGAGGCGGTCACCGCGGTCGTGGTGCTGCGCGAGGGCTTCGAGCTGACCGACGAGGTCGTCGCCGAGATCAAGGACGCAGTCAAGGAGCGCAAGGGCTCCGTGCAGTCCCCGAAGGACGTGCTCGCCGTCGACGCGCTCCCGCTCACGGCGCTCGGCAAGCCGGACAAGAAGGCCCTGCGGGCGCGGTTCTGGACGGGGGAGCGCTCCGTCGGGTGACCGGTCGCTGACGGCTCACCTCCCGCACTGCTCGACGATCCAGCCGGTCACCGTCTGGCTGTCCTCGGACAGCTTCGGCGTGAGCTCGGCCAGCGCGGCCCGGTTCGCCTCGGTCGGGTCCGCCAGCAGCTGCTGGGCGGACCGGAAGCCCTCGCCGAGGTCGGTCAGCGCCGTGCGCACGTCGGACGGCGCGCCCTCCTGCAACGCGTCCAGCTCCTTGACCAGGGCGTCGACGGCGGCATCGTCCTCGGGTGCGTGCTTGCCGTCGTACAGCGCCGTCTGGGCGTCGGTGATCCGCTGGGCCGTGTCGGCGTACCGAGCGCACTCCACGGTGATCTCGGTGAGCTCGGTGGACGGCGCACCCTTCGGCTCCTCGGAGTCGCCGCTGCAGCCGCTGGCCAGGACCAGCACGGCCAGCCCCCCGGCGATGAGGGTGGCTGGACCGTGCTTGGTCATGGCGAGCGGCTCCTTCGTCAGGGACCCCACTCGCACTGCGGGTAGGCGTCGATCCCGTGGCCGTACGGTGACAGGAAGTACGCGATGATGTCGAGCCCGAAGTCCGGCAGCGAGAAGCCGAGCAGGTTGATGTCCGGCGTGATCAGCCAGGCGGGGGTGTGGGTCCCGTCGTTGGTCGGCTGGCCGAGCGTGAACGTGTTGCCGCCCGTCGTGTAGCCGGGCGCGGGTCGCGCGTCGAAGGTGACGCCGCAGTTCGCGATCCCGAACTCGAGAACGGGGATGTGGAAGATCCGGCCGTACACGTTCTCGTTGATGTGCCAGCGCGGCGCGACGTTGCCGAACGGGATCGTCAGCGCGTCGATGTCGACCAGCGGGATCGTGTCCGAGCCGAGTGGGTCGGGCCAGTCGATGTAGACCGAGAAGTGCTCCTCGAGCCCGACGGTCAGGTTGCTGTCCTGGCCGAAGGTGAAGGTGCCGTAGCTGCCGTCGAGACCGGTCGTGAAGCCCAGGTGGAGGTTCACGTCGGAGAAGTCGGTCAGCCCGAGCGTCACCCGCTTGATCTTCAGGTCGGCGGCGAGGTGGCCGCTGTTCTGGAAGATGCCGCCGTCCCAGCCGAGGTCGATCGTCTTCTGCACCCGGCCGGCGGCCTCGAGCGCGAAGGCCTCGGTCGCCGGGGTCGACGTCAGGTGCAGCCGGGCGCCGTCGAGCGCGGCGGTGACGGTCTTGCCGAGGTTGGTCACGCTCAGCGCGACGGCGGCGGTGGCGTCCACCGGGTCGGTGATGGCGGCCGAGGCGAAGGCGTCGATGTCGAGGCCCGCGGTGTCGGTCTGCATCGTGAACACCGGTGCGTCGACGGTGGTGCCGCCGCCCGAGGTGGTGTCCTTGCCGATCGTGATGTCGACCGTCCTCGGTACGTCGTGCAGGTGCACCGAGGCCGCCAGGTCGAGGTCACCGACGTGCTTGTAGGCGGCGGTGATGTCGCCGATGCCCTGGCTCATGTCGACGTCGACGGTCTTCGTGTCGGCCCCGAAGGCGGCGTCGACGCTGATCGAGGCAGGGATCGCGCTGATGTCGAGCTGCGCCTCGTCGGTGTTGTCGTACGTCGCGTTCGCGTGCAGCGCCCCGAGGGGCTGGCTCGCGTTGTAGTCCAGTGCGATGGTGTGGGTGCCGTCGGGACGCGTCCCCGTGGTGATCGGCCCGATCGTGATGTCGACCGGCGTCGCGGTCGGCACGCCCTGCTGCAGCTGCAGGCTCAGCGGCTTCGGGGCCAGGGCCTGGAGCACGGCGTCGACGACGAGGGTCCCGATCGTCGGGTGGTAGCCGGTCAGCGTGTAGGTGCCGTGGACGGTGTCCAGGTCGAGACCGGTCGGCAGGCCGGTCAGGTAGACCTTCGCCCGGACCGCCTTGTCGGTGCCGCTGGCACCGTCGCGGACCGCGACCCCGTGGACCTGCGGCGGCTCCGGCGTGGCAGCCAGCGCCGCCGCCTTGCCCGCGGCCACCGAGATGGTGGCGTCGGGGTGGGAGTCGCCGGTGTAGGTGATCCGGCCGCCTTCGCTGCGCAGCGTGATGCTGGCCGGCAGGTTGGTGAGGTTGCCGCTCGCCTTGAGGTCCCCGAGTGCCGCGTGGATCTCGCCGGAGAACGCGAAGGCGCCGTGGTCGCCCATGTCCAGGCCGGCCTCGAAGCCGCCACCGTTGCCGGTGTCCGGCACCTTGCTGAACGCCGCGCGCCGCAGGTTGCTGATCCGCAGGCTCGCGTCCAGGTTGCCCGAGGCCTCGTCGTAGTAGGCGCTGAGGTGGTCGCCCGGGAGCGTCTGGTAGGTCTGGTGGTTGGTGACGTTGGCCGTGATGGCGCCGATCCCGGCTGCCGGCGCCTCGAACAGCACGTTGCCGTCGGCCCAGCTCGCGTTCCACTTCGCGGGGATCGAGTCGATGGTCAGCCCCGCGTCGAACGCCCGGTCGGTGCCGAGGGTGTCCGCCGTCAGGTGGGCGGAGGCGGCGACGCTGGTGGTCGCTGCCGACGCGTCCCAGTCGAGCACGGAGTTCTTGCCGTCGAAGACGACCTTCGCGTGGTCGGGGATGTCACGGACCTCGGCGGTGACGGCGTCGCCGTTGATCCGCTCGACGCCGGCGTAGACCTTGTCGATGGTGTCGCTGGCGCCGTACTCGATCAGGTTGCCGTTGAAGTCGACCTGCATGTGCCCCGGCACGCCGTGCACCTGGTAGACCGCGTGGTCCACCTTGGCCGGTTGCGTGATGTCCGGCGTCGTGGTGTCGGTCGCCTGGACGAAGCCGATCTCGCTGTTGGCGGTGTACTCGATGTTCTGGTGCTTGCCCTGGCGGGTGAGGTCGATCTGCATGTTGCTGGGCAGCTGGTCGACGGTCGCGGTGAACCGGCGGTTGCTGTCGACCGGTCCGGACGTCACGGCCTGGTCGATGACGGCGTCGACCTTCGTCGGCGTCGGTGTGGCGAGCGTGATCGTGTCCTTGCTCCGGGTGCTGCCATGGGTCATCCGCGCGCCGACGTCCAGGGTCGTCGGGAACGGGCTGAGCTGCACGGATCCGGTCAGCGGGTCCTGCTCGGTCGCAGGTACGCCGATCCCGCCGCCGGTGAGCGTCTTGACGCCGAAGGTGAGGGCCTCGGTGGCTCCGGGGTGGGTCGTGGAGACGTTCGCCGCGACCTGGATGTCACCGGTCAGTGCGTCGACCACGTTCTTGAGGACGACCCTCGCCGAGTTGCTCCAGCCGAGCGTGGAGCCGCGGCCGTCGATGCCCACCGTGATCCGCTTCTTGACCACGGGGGTGTCGTAGACGGCGAACACGTGCGCGGGCAGGTCGATGTTGCCGTTGAGCCGGGCGACGGAGAACTTCGCGCCCACGTCGATCAGGTTGGTCAGCGGCGTCAGCTGCGCGAGCACGTCGGGGAGGTGGTCACCGGTGACGTCGGCCGGAACCGGTACGCCGACCGGCACCGACACGCTGCATGCCAGCTCCATGGTCGCGGACTCGGCGCAGATCTTGTAGAAGAGCGGCGAGAGGAGGTTCAGCACGGGAAGCGTGAACAGCTTGCCCTGGACCTTGCTGACCTCCTGGAGCAGCGCGTCCAGTGCGTCGAGCACCAGCGGGACGGCGGGCAGGGCGGTGAGCTTGTCGTTGAACGACGAGGGCGCGCCCGCGGTGATCCTGGTCGAGACCTTGGCGGTGGGCGCCGCGACGGACGTGCGCGGCTGCTGCGCCGAGGTGAGCGTCGGCGCCCCGGCCAGCTCCTCGGTCATGGCGTCGAGCTGCTGGCCGGTCAGGTCACGGTTCACCGGCGGGGTGTCGGCGGGCGGCGGTGGGGCCGGCTCGTTGAGCTCCTCGCGCATCTGCGCCGTGCTCTTCTTGCCGAAGATGACGAGCGCGACGCCGGTGAGGAGCCGCTCGCGGTCCTGTGCCGTGGGCTGCTCGCCGGCGGTGGCGAGCAGGTCGTCGAGCAGGCAGGCGCTCAACCACAGCTGGGTGGCCTCGGGCAGCGCGTGGAAGCCCTCGGCGAGGATGTCGTCGGGGACCTTCGGCAGCGCGATGAAGCGCTTGCGCCAGGCGTTGTCGGTGAACCGGGCGGACCAGAGGTCGACGAACCGGTCACGGTTCTCCGGTGTCGCCCCGTCGCTCCCGGGCGGTGACGCGCAGGTGACCGCAGCGCCGCCGCCCGGCGTACCGGGGGAGCCCGGTTCGGCCTGGGCGGCGGAGGGATGGACGAGGACGGCCAGCATCGCGACCGTCGAGAGGGCAGCACAAAGGATCCGAGGACGCACGGTGTTCACCTGCCAGGGAGGGGGGATGGGAGCAGAGCAGGAAGTGCGAGGACCACTATGTTCCTGCGCCCGCCTCTGCGCAGGAAACCTGAGAAGGTTTTACCTTTGGTGGGGCCCTTCGGCCCGGAGCCGCTCCCAGACCCGCTCCGGTGTCCGGTCGAGGAGGGCGTCCATCATCTGCAGCTTGGCGTCGATCTCCGCTGGCGAGTGCTGCCCGGCACGGATGACGAGCAGCGAGTCGCCGGTGCCCGAGTGGACGTGGTGGCTCGCGCTGTCGCCGCTGCCCGTCGTGTGGTGGTGATCGACGGCCGCGAACGCTCGTTCGTCGTGGCGCCCGATGAGGACGTTGCTGGCTCCACGTGCGTGTCCGCGCCCGAACGGGGCACCGCCGACGCGGTCGACGAGGCCGGGCTCGCTGGGCCGGTACTCCCACTCACGCTGGTACGCCACCAGGCCGAGCAGGGCGAGGACCAGGAGGGCGACGATGGCGCCATTCTCCCGGGCCGCTGCCCGCCCATTCCCCGCCGGACCTCGACGGATAGCGTGCGCCCCATGGCGGATCTCGTCGTCGGGTTCGATCTCGACCTGACCCTCATCGACACCGTGCCCGGGTTCCGGGACGTGCTGCTCGAGCTCGGACGCGAGCTGGGCGTGGAGCTCCCGGTCGAGGAGATGACGGACAAGCTCGGGCCGCCGCTCGACCTCCTGCTGGCGCCCTACCTGCCCGCCGACGTCATCCCGGCCGCGGGCGACCGGTTCCGCGCGCTCTACCCCGACCACGCGATCGCCAACGTGCCGGTGCTGCCCGGCGCGCACGACGCCATCGCCGCCGTACGACGCCACGGCGGGCGGGTCCTGGTCGTCACCGGCAAGTTCGCACCGAACGCGCAGCTGCACCTGGACCACACCGGCCTCGACGTCGACCTGCTCGAGGGCTGGGTGTGGGGTGTCGGCAAGGCCGACGTGCTGCGCCGCGAAGGTGCGTCGATCTACGTGGGTGACCACGTCCACGACGTCGAGGGCGCGCGGGCCGCCGGCGTCACCAGCGTCTCGGTGCTCACGGGTGGCTGCACCGAGGAGGAGCTGCGTGCCGCCGGGACGGACGTCGTGCTGCCGGGTCTCGCGGACTTCCCGGCCTGGCTCGACACCCACCTCGCGGGGGCGCGCCGCTGAGCCTGTGAGGCTCAGCGGCCCTTGAACTCCGCCGCGCGCTTCTCGAGGAAGGCGCGCGGGCCCTCCTTGGCGTCCTCGGAGGAGAAGACCGCGGCGCCGATCCTGGCGTCGTCGGCCCAGCACTCCTCCTCGTGCTTGCCCTCGGAGTCGCGCATCGTCTTGAGGATCGCCTGGACGGCGAGCGGGCCGTTGGCCGCGATCCGGTCCGCGATCTCGTGCGCCTTCGCGAGCGCCTCGCCGTCGGGGACGACGTGGCCGATCAGGCCGAGCTCCTTGGCCTCCGGGGCACCGAGGGTGCGGCCGGTCAGCAGCAGCTCCGCCGCGACGGTGTAGGGGATCTGGCGGGGGAGCCGCACCGCGGAGCCCCCCAGCGGGTACAGCGACCAGCGGGCCTCGGCGACGCCGAACTTCGCCGACTCGCCCGCGACCCGGATGTCGGTGCCCTGGAGGATCTCGGTGCCGCCCGCGATGGCCGGTCCCTCGACCGCCGCGATCAGCGGCTTGGTGAGCCGGAAGCCCTTGAGCAGGCCCTTGATCGTGGTCGGGTCGTAGGCGCCGGACTCGAAGCTCTCCGACGGCGGCTTGTCGTCCGCCGCCTTGAGGTCCATGCCGGCGCAGAAGTAGCCGCCGGCCCCCGTGAGGATGCAGACCCGGATCTCGGGGTCCTCGTTGACCCGGTCCCAGGCGGACTCCATGATCCGCAGCATCTCGCTCGAGAGCGCGTTGCGGCGCTCCGGCCGGTTCATGGTGACGACCAGCTTGTGGCCGTCCTGCTCGACGAGGCAATCACTCATGTGAACAACGCTAGCGAAAAAGTGAAACGTGTTCTACTGTCGGCCTCGTGGCCCTGAACATCGCCGATCTCTTCGAACACGCCGTCGACGCCGTTCCCGACAAGCCCGCCGTCCAGGTGGGAGACGACGTCATCTCCTTCGCCGAGCTGGAAGCCGAGTCCAACAAGCTCGCGCACTACCTGCAGGCGCAGGGCATCGGGACGGGCGACCACGTCGGCCTGTACGCGAAGAACAGCATCGAGCACGTCATCGCGCTGATCGGGATCCTCAAGGTCCGCGCGGTCGCCATCAACGTCAACTACCGCTACGTCGCCGGTGAGCTCGAGTACCTCTTCGACAACGCCGACCTGGTCGGCCTGGTCCACGACCGGGTCTACGCCCCGCTGGTCGCCGAGGTCGCGCCGAGGTTCCCCGACCTGCGGACCATCATCGCGGTGCCCAACCCGCTCGAGCCCGGCGACGCGAGCGACCTGTCGTCCTTCGGCGGCGTCACCCTCGAGGACGCGCTCGCCGGCCAGTCCGACGCCCGTGACTTCGGTCCCCGCAGCGCCGACGACATCCACATCATCTACACCGGCGGCACCACCGGCTTCCCGAAGGGCGTCATGTGGCGCCACGAGGACTTCTGGCGGGTGCTCGGCGGCGGCATCGACTTCATGACCGCCGAGCCGCTCGAGGAGTACGACCAGTCGAAGAAGGCGTTGCAGGACAGCCTCGTCACGCTGCCGCTGAGCCCGCTCATGCACGGCGGCGCGCAGGCCTCGCTGCTCATGCACCTGTTCGCCGGCCAGGTCACCATCCTGGAGCCGAAGTTCGACCCGGTCCGCACCTGGGAGCTCGTCGACAAGCACGGCGTGCAGATGCTGTTCATGACCGGTGACGCCATGGCGGTACCGCTGATCGACGCCTACGAGGCCGGCGGGTACGACGGCCAGACCCTGTTCGCCATCGCCTCCAGCGCCGCGATCTTCTCCAAGTCGGTGAAGGAGCGCTGGATGAAGCACTTCCCCAACGCCGTCTTCACCGACTCGGTCGGCTCCTCGGAGACCGGCTTCCAGGGCACCGGTCTGCAGGACGCCAGCGCGCTCTCGACCGACGGCCCGGTCGTGTCGATCCCGCCGACCACCGTGATCCTCGGCGACGACAACCAGCTGCTCGACCCGGTCAGGGACGTCGGCAAGATCGGCCGCACCGCCCGCTCGGGCAACGTCCCGGTCGGCTACTACAAGGACCCGGAGAAGTCGGCGAAGACCTTCGTCGAGATCGACGGGGTGCGCTACTCGATCCCCGGCGACAACGCCCGGATCGAGGAGGGCAACCGGATCACGCTGCTCGGTCGCGGCTCCAACTGCATCAACACCGGCGGCGAGAAGGTCTACCCGGAGGAGGTCGAGCAGGCGATCAAGGCGCACCCCGGCGTGTACGACGTCCTGGTGGTCGGGCTGCCCGACGAGAAGTACGGCCAGACCGTCGCCGCCGTTGTCGAGCCCCGCCCCGGCCACCAGGTCGAGCTCGAGGACCTGCGCACCTTCCTGCGTGCGCACCTGTCCGGCTACAAGCTGCCCCGCGCGCTGACGATCGTCGAGGAGATCCCGCGCAACGCCACGGGCAAGGCCCAGTACCCGCGGGCCAAGGAGCTCGCCCTGGCCGCCCGCGAGCAGCACAACGAGAACGAAGGAGCGAACGCCTGATGCACACCGCCCTGTGCGATGCCTTCGGCATCGAGTACCCGATCTTCGCCTTCACCCCGTCCGAGCACGTCGCGGCCGCGGTCTCGCGAGCCGGAGGCCTGGGCGTGCTGGGATGCGTCCGGTTCAACGACACCGACGAGCTCGACCGCGTCCTGACCTGGATGGACGAGAACACCGACGGCAAGCCCTACGGCGTCGACGTGGTCATGCCGATGAAGATCCCCACCGAGGGCACCTCGGCCGACCTGTCGTCGTACATCCCCGAGGACCACAAGAAGTTCGTCGACGAGACCCTCCTCAAGCTCGGCGTCCCGCCGCTTCCGGAGGGCGAGGGGCGGGAGGGCGTCCTCGGCTGGCTGCACTCCGTCGCCCGCTCCCACGTCGACGTCGCGCTGCAGCACCGCCCGGTGCTCATCGCCAACGCGCTCGGCTCGCCGCCGGTCGACGTGATCGAGCAGTGCCACGAGGCCGGGCTCAAGGTCGCGGCGCTGGCCGGGGCGCCGAAGCACGCGCTGAGCCACGTCGCCAACGGCGTCGACATCATCATCGCCCAGGGCTACGAGGCCGGTGGTCACACCGGCGAGATCGCCAGCATGGTCCTGACTCCCGACATCGTCGACGCCGTCGGCCCGGACGTACCGGTCCTCGGTGCCGGTGGCATCGGCTCCGGCCGGCAGATCGCTGCTTCGCTGGCCCTCGGCGCGCAGGGCGTGTGGACCGGCTCGATCTGGCTCGGCACCGAGGAGTACCGCAACCTCGCCGGCAACAAGGGCTGGGAGACCGCATTCCTGCGGGCCACCTCGTCCGACACGGTGCGCACCCGGATCTACACCGGCAAGCCGGCCCGCCTGCTCAAGACCAGGTGGACGGAGGCCTGGTCGGAGGAGGGGGCGCCCGCGCCGCTGCCGATGCCGCTGCAGAACCTCCTCGTCGCCGACGCCCACAACCGGATCAACGCGTCCGGCGACCCCGACGTGATCTCCATGCCGATCGGTCAGATCGTCGGCCGGATGAACGAGGTCCGCCCGGTCGCCGAGGTCGTCGCCGACCTGGTCGCCGAGTTCGAGGCGACCGTCAAGAAGCTCGACGGCATCGCCGGGATCTGAGGCCGCGTACTCAACCGCAGCCGAGCACGGGTGCGCAGGATCGGGGCATGACCCCGCTCCTGCGCACTCGTGCCCTCATCGCTCTCACCCTCGCACCCGCCGTCACCGCCCTGGGCGCCTGCGGCAACGCCGTCTCCGCTGACGTCATCGGTACGACGGCCGTCACCCTCGACGAGGACGGCCGCCCGGTCGCGGTCGTCCGGGTGTGCGACGGCGAGGTCGACACGATCCAGCTCTCCGGCGACCGCACCGGGCTGGCCGACGACGAGCCGAACCCGGTCATCGGGACCTGGCGGGCCACGAGCGGGCGTGACGGGACCGTCGAGCTCGTCCTCGGTGGCGCCAACGCCGGCTGGAACGGGCCGGAGGCGCTCACGCTCGCCGACGACCGGACGTACGTGGTCACCGCAGCTCGCTCCGGCGCGGACGCCGAGGCCACGCAGGTCTCCTTCAGCCCGGCCCAGCTCGCGTCGCTTGCTCCCGGCCAGGTCGTCGTCCGCGACGGCGACGTCGTGGCGCGCACCGACCTCGACGAGTGCGCGGGGTAGTCCGGGGCTGTCGGCTCAGGCGAGCCGGGTGATCCGGACGTCGACGAACATCCGCGACGTACCGGCCCCGGTGTAGATGCCGCTCAGCGGACGGACGTCGGCGTAGTCGCGGCCGGCTGCGACGACCACGTGCCGCTCTCCCGGGGGGAGGTCGTTGGTGGGGTCGAAGGCGTGCCAGCCGTCGGCCCACCACTCCAGCCAGGCGTGCGACTCGCCGTGCGTCTCCTCGCCCACGACGGGATCCGGGTTCGGCAGCAGGTAGCCGGAGACGTACCGGCACGGGACGCCCGCTGCTCGCAGAGCCCCGATCGCGAGGTGCGCGATGTCCTGGCACACGCCGCTGCGCTGCCGCCACGCGGTCGCCGCCTCGGCGTGCACGTCGGTGGAGCCGGGCCGGTACTCGACCTCGTCGTGGACGAGACGGAACACCTCCTCGGCCACGTCGGCCGGGGTCGCTCCGTCGGCCACGAGCGCCGCGGTCCGACCGGTGAGGTCCTCGGGCGGCCGGACCCGGTCGCTCAGCGTGAGGAACTCCGTGAGGTCGTCGTCCCCGACGGCCAGGTCGTCCCAGGTCGTCGCCACGGCGCCGGCACGGACCGGGGCCGGCTCGGTGCGGACCACCGAGGTCGCGGTCACCGTGAGCTCGCGGTGCGGTGCGAGCACCTCGAAGGCCGTCACCATCGTGCCCCAGTAGTCCCGGTAGGACTGTGCCCACGGGTGCGGTGCCACCTCGACGGCCGAGTGGGTGACGGTCTGGTGGGCGGCGCTCTGCGGGGTCATCCGGGCCTCGTTGTACGACGCGCTGACCAGGCCGTCGTACTCGAAGCCGGTCACGTGGTCGATGTGCAGCTGCACGGTCGGTTCCTCACGGTCGGTTCGTCACGGTCGGTTCGTCACGGGCGGTGGGACACGGGGGCGGGTCACTGTCGGTGTCCGTGCCAGGCGAGCGCCTCGGACCCCGCGAAGAAGTGGCGGGTGATGGCGTCGGTCGCTGCGGCGCAGGCGCGCTGGAACCGGTCCATCGCCCCGGGAAGGTCCTCGAGCAGGTCGGTGACCGAGCGGTACTCCAGCTCGGAGCGGGCCCGCCCCAGGATCCGGCGCGCGTCGCCGTCGACGTCGCTGCGGTGGGCAGTCGCCTCCAGGTCGCTCAGGCAGCGCTCGGCGCTGGTGACGGCGTAGGCGACCGCGCCCGGGAAGAGGCGGTCCAGCAGCAGGAACTCGACGACCTCGCGATCGGTCTCCAGGCCCCGCCGCGCCCGGAGGAACGCCTCGTGGGCGCCGCAGGCCCGCAGTGTGCTGGTCCAGGCGTGGCCGGGGGACAGCGCCGCGCTGGCGAGCAGCCGGGCGGTCATGTCGGCCCGTTCGAGGGTGCGGCCGAGGACGAAGAACTGCCACCCCTCGTCGCGGGTCATCGTGGCGTCCGCGGTGCCGTTGATCAGCGCCGCCTGGTCGCGCACCCAGCGCAGCCCGCGGTCGCGGCGCATCGCCCGGAACGCGCCGGAGTCGATGGCCAGGTAGGTCCGGTTGATGGCGACCCACAGCGGCTCGGACAACGTCTCACGGGCCCGGCTGGCACTCTCGCGGGCCGCCTGCAGGCAGGCCGCGATCGACTCCGGCGAGGACTGGTCGTGGGCCAGGAGGTCGATCAGCCGGGCGATGTCGAGCTCGTCGCCGGGCGGTGGCTCCGCGCCCATGATCGAGAGCACCGCACGGCAGGTCGTCGACTCGTTGGACGTCGGGTCCTCGAGGACCAGCTGGGTCTGCACGTCGAGGATCCGCGCGGTGTCGTCCGCGCGCTCGATGTAGCGCCCGATCCAGAAGAGCGACTCCGCGATCCGGCTCAGCACGACGCCTCCCCGGGCAGCGGACCGGCCTGCTGCTGCTGCTCCTGCTGTGCCTGCCGGCCGGTGAGGTCGCTGAGTGCCGGCCCAGCGACCTGGGGCGTCGGCTCCGCCGGCGCCGTGCCGCTGTGGGGAACGGCGCGCTCGGTCGAGCCGTCACGGGTCCGGCCGGCCAGCACCCAGGTGTCCTTGGACCCGCCGCCGCGCGAGGAGTTCACGATCAGCTCACCCTCCGGCAGCGCGACCCGGGTCAGCCCGCCCGGCAGCACCCACACCCGGTCGCCGTCGTTGACCGCGAACGGCCGCAGATCGACGTGACGTGGGCGCATCGCGCCGTCGGCGTAGGTGGGGACGGTCGACAGGCTGACCACCGGCTGGGCGATCCACGCCCGGGGCCGGGAGCAGATGTCGGCGCGCAGCTGGTCGAGCTCGACGCGGGAGGCGGCCGGCCCGATCACGATGCCCTTGCCGCCCGAGCCGTCCACCGGCTTGAGCACGAGCTCGCCGAGGCGGTCCAGCACCTCCTCGCGCGCGGTCTCGTCGGCGAGGCGCCAGGTGTCGACGTTGGGGAGCAGCGGCTCCTCGGCCAGGTAGTAGCGGATCAGGTCGGGCACGTAGGTGTAGATGAGCTTGTCGTCGGCGATGCCGTTGCCGATCGCGTTGGCCAGGGTCACGTTGCCGGCTCGTGCGGCATTGACCAGGCCGGGGCAGCCGAGCATCGAGTCGGCCCGGAACTGCACGGGGTCCAGGAACTCGTCGTCCACCCGCCGGTAGATGACGTGCACCGGCTCCAGGCCCCTGGTGCTGCGCATCAGCACCCGGCCGCGGCGGCACTCGAGGTCGCGGCCCTCGACCAGCTCCACCCCCATGGTCCGCGCCAGCAACGCGTGCTCGAAGTAGGCGCTGTTGTGGACGCCGGGGGTCAGCACCACGACGGTCGGGTCCGTGACGCCGGCCGGTGCCGCCGCGCGGAGGGCTGCGAGCAGGGCCTGCGGGTAGCCCGCGACCGGCCGGATCCGGTGGGCGGACATCGCCTCCGGCAGCACCGCGCCGATCGCCCGTCGGTTCGTCATCACGTAGGAGACGCCGGACGGGACCCGCACGTTGTCCTCCAGCACGAGGAACCGGCCCTGCTCGTCGCGGATCAGGTCGATGCCCGCGACGTGGCAGCGGACCCCGTTGACGGGCGCGATCCCGGCCGCCTCCCGGTTGAACGCGCCCGAGGACACGACGGCGCTGCGGGGGACGACGCCGTCGGCGAAGACCCGGCCGACGCCGTACGCGTCGGCCAGGAACGCCTCGAGGGCGCGCACCCGCTGCTGCACGCCGGCATCGATCCGGTGCCAGGCGTCCGCGCTGATGATCCTCGGCAGGATGTCGATCGGGAACGCTCGCTCCTCGCCGCCGATGTCGAAGGTGACGCCCTGGTCGAGGTACGACGCCGCGAGCGTGTCGATCCGCGAGCGCAGGTCGGTGCCGTCGAGCGCGTCGAGCGAGGCCTGCAACGCGTCGTACTCGGGGCGCACCCCGGTCCCGTCGTGCATCTCGTCGTACGCGGCCGCCCCGTGGTCGGGGGCCCAGCCCACCGCCGTTGTCATGGCCGCACGCTAGGAAGGTGACGTCACGGCAGTGTTTCGCGACGGTGACGCTCCGGCACCGATCCCGGGGTCCGTACCGGGTGCGGCACTAGGTTGGTGCCATGACTCGCAACGTGCTGATCGCCGGAGCCGGCCCCGGGGTGAGCGGCTCGCTCGCCCGCCTCTACGCCGCAGAGGGCGGCTCGGTCGGCCTGCTCGGCGCCGAGGAGGACGTGCTGACGCAGCTGCGCAGCGAGGTCGAGGCCGCCGGCGCCGTCGCCGGGTCGGCGGTCGTCGACCTCACCGACGACGCGGCCACCCGTGCTGCGGTGACGAGGATGGGGGAGCACGTCGGGCACCTCGACGTCGTGCACTTCAACCCGTCGGCGTACCGCGAGAAGGATCCGCTGAGCCTGACTCCCGACGAGCTGCTCGAGGACGTCCGGCTCGGCGTCGGCGCGCTGCTGTCGCTCGTCCAGGCTGCCCGTCCGTTCATGGGCCCGGGCGGCCGGATCACCGTCACCGGCAGCATGGCGGCCGACTCGCCGTGGTTCGGCGCCGCCTCGCTGGGCGTGCAGAAGGCCGGGGTGCAGAACCTCGTCCGCAGCATCGACGCCACCTTGAAGGGCGACGGCATCCGCGCGGTCTCGGTGACCGTGCGCGGCCTGCTCAAGAAGGAGGGCCCGTTCGCCCCCGACAACGTCGCGCGGGCGCTGCGGGTCGCGATCGACCAGGACGAGGCCGACTGGAGCGCGGAGATCCCCTACACCGGGTGAGGACCTCCGTGCGCCTCAGAAGGCCGAGACGCTCTCGGGCGCCCGCTGCGGCCGGCTGAGCGCCCGCACGACGGCGGCCTGCCCGTGGCGACGCACCGCGACGCCGCTGAGCAGGGCGAGGACGTCGGCGACGACGTCGTCCGGGAACTCCGGGGTGTCGAGGCCGACGCTGCTCGCGAGGTCGTCGGCGTGCACGACGATCTCCATCGCCCGGGTCACCAGGAAGTCGCCGGTGCTGAGCGACCAGCCCTGCCAGGGGATCCGGACCTGGTCCGGGATCCGGTGGTGGTGCTCCCGGAGCAGCGCGGGCAGGCGCTCGAGTGCTGCCGTGCCGTGGGCGATCACGTCGTCGGGGCCGGCCGCGGCGGCAGCATCGGCACCTTCACGCACGGACACGTTCACCTCGTCGTCGGGTGCTGCCTCGACCCAGGCCGCGCGGGCGTAGTGCTCGAGCAGCGGGATCGCAGGCTCCGCGACCGGCTCCAGCTCGAGCAGGCGCACCGTGTTGCCGGCCTGCTGGACGAGGTGGTGCGCCAGTCCGCCCACCGTCATGCCGGCGCACGAGCTCTCCTCGAACCAACCGGCCTTGACCTCGGTGGTCGAGGCGAGGTCGAGGGCGATCCGGGCGGCGTCGACGAAGGAGGCGTGGTCCATACCCGCAGGCTAGCGACGACGACCACGCGGTGCTCGACGGAGCCGCTGGTGCCGTGCGAGGGTGGGCGCACTCGGCGGCCGGGGGCCGTCGTACCGACGACGACATGGGGGTCGCCATGGTGCACGAGGACGCGATCGACCGCGCGGACCGAGGGCCGCGGGCCCTACGCCGGCTGGGGCTCGCCGCGGTCGCGGCCACGCTGGTGCTCGCGGGCGCGGTGGCGACGGCCGGGTCGTCGCAGGCCGACCTGTCCCTGGGCGGTGTGCCGAGGGCGACGTGCGCCGACGGCGACCTGCCGGAGACCGCGCAGCAGGGTCGCGTCCCGGCCGCCGACTACGCCTCGGGCCGGGCGGCCCAGGGCTACCGCTGCAACACCGTCGAGGTCGGGCACCACGGCAAGCGCTCCCAGCTCGGCTCGGGCGGCTACAAGGTGCAGCGCTACACCGACGTCACCGGCCGCACCTGCGCCTACTACGACTCGGCGATGATGGTCGGCCTCAACCTGCCGGGGCTGCTGACCGGCGGTGCCGGCCTCGGCGTCGTCGTGCTCGACATGACCGACCCGGCGCACCCGGTCAGGACGGCCAACCTGGTCACGCCGGCGATGCTCCAGCCGCACGAGTCGCTGCTGGTCAACCAGGAGCGCGGCCTGGTCGCGGCGGTCATGGGAACCCTGGCCACGGCGCCGGGCGTCCTCGACGTGTACGACGCCAGCCAGGACTGCCGTCACCCGCGGCTGATGTCGACGACCCTGTCCGGCGTGATGGGCCACGAGAGCGGGTTCGCTCCCGACGGGAAGACCTTCTGGACCGCCGGAGCCGCGGGCTTCACGCTCACGGCGATCGACCTGGCCGACCCGCGGCGACCGCGGGTGCTGAAGACGAGGACCGGCGTCGTCTACCACGGGCTGCGCCTGTCCGACGACGGCCGCACCATGTACGTCGCCAACATCGGCAGCCCCAGCATCCTGACCGGCGGCCTGCTCGAGGGCGCCGGCCTCGACGTCCTCGACGTGTCCGACGTCCAGGACCGGCGCGCGAACCCCGCGATCCGCACCCTCTCCCGGCTGAGCTGGGACGAGTCCTCGATCCCGCAGGTCGCCGAGCCGTTCACCCGCGACGGGCGACAGTACGTCCTCGAGGTCGACGAGTTCAGCGACCTGTTCGGCGACTTCTCGCGGATCAACTCGCCGAGGAGCCCGGTCGGTGCGGCCCGGATCATCGACGTGACCGACCCGCGGGCGCCGTACGTCGTGTCGAACGTCCGCCTCGAGGTCCACGACCCGCTGCTGCGCGCCGACGTGATGGACGACCCGGGAGCGCGGATGATCGTGCGCAGCTACACCGGCCACTACTGCTCCCTGCCGACGCGCGACGAGCCGCGGATCGCCGGCTGCTCGATGATCGGCTCCGGCCTGCGGCTCTTCGACATCTCGGACCTGGCGCACCCCCGCGAGGTCGGCTACTTCAACGAGCCCGGTCCCAACGGCGGCGCCGCGCTGTCGCAGCCCGCCTGGGACGTCGAGCACCGGCAGGTCTGGTACACCGACCTGGACGAGGGCTTCTTCGCCGTCGGGCTGCAGGGGCCGGCGGCCGCGCTGCTGCCCTGATCAGGCGTACGACGTCCCGCGCTCCGCACGCACCCACACCGCCGGGTCGTCGGGGTCGATGCCGGCGGCGGCGAGGGCACGCTTGACCACCTTGTTGGTCGCCGTGCGGGGCAGCTCGTCGACGACCCGGACGAACCGCGGCCAGGCCTTCGCCGACAGGTCGTCCTGGGCGGCCAGGAAGTCCTCCAGGGCCTGGGGCGAGAGCGGGCCGCGCAGCAGCAGCGCGCACGCGACCTGGTCGCCC
Organism: Nocardioides kongjuensis; assembly: GCF_013409625.1. Lineage (NCBI taxonomy): Bacteria > Bacillati > Actinomycetota > Actinomycetes > Propionibacteriales > Nocardioidaceae > Nocardioides > Nocardioides kongjuensis. The sequence continues at coordinate 1,553,657 of NZ_JACCBF010000001.1, read as the reverse complement.
ACCCGCGGGTCGGGGACGGCGTACACGGCTGCCTCGCCGATCGACGGGTGCCGCAGCAGGACCCGCTCGATCGGGGCGGTGGCGAGGTTCTCGCCGTCGACGCGCAGCCAGTCGCCGGACCGGCCGGCGAAGTAGACCCAGCCGTCGGCGTCGCGGTAGGCGAGGTCGCCGGACCAGTACATGCCGCCGCGCATCCGCTCGGCCTCGGCCGCGTCGTCCCTGTAGTAGCCGGCGAACGCCCCGGCGCCGGTGGTGTTCACGAGCTCGCCGATCGCCTCCTCGGCGTTGCTGAGCCGCCCGGTGGCGTCGAACACGGCGTCGCGCGTCCGCTCCCCGGTCTCGGGCGAACGGACCTCGACGCCGGGCAGCGGCATGCCGAGGCTGCCGGCGGGCATGTCGGGGCGGCGCTGGACGATGACGGCGTTCTCGGTGGAGGAGTACGAGTCGACCACCTCGCAGCCGAAGCGCTCGGCGAAGGTCGCGATGTCGGCCTCGTTGGCCTCGTTGCCGAACACCAGCCGCAACGGGTTGTCGGCGTCGTCCGGCTGCTCCTCGGTGGCGAGGACGTAGGTGAGCGGCTTGCCGACGTAGGTGGCGTACGTCGCACCGAAGTCGCGTACGTCGGGCAGGAAGCCGCGCGCCGAGAAGCCGGCGACGGCGAACGTGGCGCCGGTGGTCAGGGCCGGCGCCCAGCCCGCCATCACCGCGTTGGAGTGGAACATCGGCATCGAGACGTAGTGCACGTCGTGGCTCGTCAGTCCCAGCCGACCGACGAGGTGCGTGCCGGGGCCGGTGATTTTGGCGTGGGTGATCCGCACGGCCTTGGGGGAGCCGCTCGTGCCACTGGTGAAGATCAGCATGAACAGCGAGTCCGGCGTCGGCGGGCTCGGCGGGCTCGGCGGGCTCGACCGGCTCGCGGGGTCCTCGACGGTGTCGGTCTCGGTGTCGGTCTCGGTGTCGGTGGCGGTGAGCGCAGCGAGGGCCGGGTCGGGGGAGTCCACCACGAGCTGGCAGTCGGCCTTCACGACGTCGGCCTCGAGGGCCGCGCCGCGGCGGGTCGCGTTGAGGCCGACCAGGACGTGGCCGCCGAGGCCGGCGGCCGCGAGGTGCAGGGCGAAGGCGGGTCCGTTGGGCAGCAGCACGCCGACGTGAGGTGGCCGTCCGGGCGACAGCCGGGTCTCGAGGGACGCGGCGAGGCGAGCGGCCGCGGCGACGTACTGCCGCCAGGAGATCTCCTGGACGGAACCTGCTTCCCGCCAGCGCAGCGCCGGCCGGTCGTCGTCCGAGCGGGCGAGAAGCAGGTCCCGGACCGTCATGCGAAGCTGCGGCCGATCGCCAGCGCCTGCTCGGTGGCACCGCCGAAGAGGAACTCGAACCGCTTGCCGCTGGTGAAGTACCGGTGCGCCTCGCCGTCGAGGTCGATGCCGACGCCGCCGTGCACGTGGACGGTGGTGTGCGCGATCCGGTGGCCCGCGTCGGCGGCCCACAGCTTCGCGGTCGCCACCTCGGTCGCGGCCGGCAGGCCCTCCTCGAGGCGCCAGATCGCCTGCCACAGGGTCAGGCGCTGGCCGAGCACGTCGATGAACCCGTCGGCCAGGCGCTGCGAGACCGCTTGGAAGGTGCCGATCGGGCGGCCGAACTGCTCGCGGGTCTTGGCGTACTCCGAGGTCAGGCGCAGCGCACCCTCGGTGACGCCGAGCTGCTCGGCGGCGGCCAGCGCGACGAGGAGCTGGCCGAGGCGCTCGAGTGCCTCGGCTCCGCCGATCCGGGTGCCGGCGGCGTTCGTGAAGGTGATCAGCGCGGCGACGTCGCCGTCGCTGGTCTTCTGCGCGACCCGCTCGACCCCGTCGGCCGTGGCGTCGACGAGGTGGACGCCCACGCCGTCGGGACCGGTCGCGGTGACGAGCAGCGCGTCGGCGGCCATCCCGGCGCGGACCAGGGTCTTGGTGCCGGTCAGCGCACCGTCGGCGCTGGCGCGCACCGTCGGCGCGGCAGGCAGGTGCGCGCGCTCCTCGGCGACGGCAGCGGCGTACAGGCCCCGGTCGGCAGGCAGGCCCGCACCGGTCAGCAGGCTCGCGCAGGCCGCGTGGGTCGCCAGCGGCACGGGCGCGACGCGCTTGCCGACCTCGACCAGCACGCGCGCGAGCATGACCAGGTCCAGCTCGGCCCAGTCGAAGGCGTCGCCCAGCGTCGCCCAGAGCTCACGGTCGAACCGGTCGCCGCCGGCCTCGACCTCCTTGAGGCGCTCGTTGCTCGTCTTGTCGGCGAGGATCTGCGCCGCCAGCTCGGCGGCCTCGTCCTGCTCGGGGGTGAAGAGAAAGTCCATGGCGGTGCTCCTCAGGCTCGCTTGGCGGCGGGCAGGCCGAGGCCGACGTACCCGATGATGTCGCGCTGGATCTCGTTGGTGCCGCCGCCGAAGGTCATGACCAGCGACGAGCGGTGGAACCGCTCGAGACGGCCGGCGAGCACGGCGCCGGGGGAGTCGCCGGTGACCCCGGCGTGCGGGCCGACGACCTCCATCAGCGAGCGGTAGACCTCGGTCGCGAGCTCGGAGCCGTAGATCTTGGTGGCCGACGCCTCCGCCGGCGAGAGCGGCACGCCGTGGTCGGCGTCCGCGGCGAGCTTCCAGTTGATCAGGGTCAGCGCCTCGATCCGGGCGTGCGCCCGGCCGAGCGCGATCTGCACCCACTCGGTGTCGATGACGCGGGTGCCGTCGGGGTTGCGGGTCTCGCGCGCCCAGTCCTTGACCAGGGTCAGCGAGTGCTGCAGCGGAGCGGCCGAGGTCAGCGCGACCCGCTCGTGGTTGAGCTGGTTGGTCATCAGCGCCCAGCCGCCGCCGCGCTCGCTGACCAGGTTGGAGGCGGGGACCCGGACGTCGGAGTAGTACGTGGCCGACGTGCCGACCCCGGCGACGGTGTGGACCGGCGTGTACGACACGCCGGGCGCGTCGGCCGGCACGAGGATCATCGACAGCCCCTTGTGGCGCGGGGCGTCGGGCTCGGTGCGGCACGCCATCCAGAGCCAGTCGGCGTACTGGATGAGCGAGGTCCACATCTTCTGCCCGTTGATGACCCACTCGTCGCCCTCGAGCGTCGCCTTCGTCCTCAGCGAGGCGAGGTCGGTGCCGGAGCCGGGCTCCGAGTAGCCGATCGAGAAGTGCAGCTCACCGGCGAGGATCTTCGGGAGGAAGTACTCCTTCTGCTCCTCGCTGCCGAAGCGCATGATCGTGGGGCCGACGGTGTTGAGCGTCAGGTACGGGATCGGCACCCCCGCGATCGCGGCGACGTCGGTGAAGATCAGCTGCTCGACCATGGAGCGGGCCTGGCCGCCGTACTCCTTGGGCCAGCCGATCCCGAGCCAGCCGTCCTTGCCGATCTGACGGATGACGTCCTTGTAGACGCCCGCCTCGCCGAACTCGCCGGTGGCGGACGCCAGTCCGGCGCGGATCTCGGGGGTGACGAGCTGGGCGAAGTACTCGCGGAGCTCGTCGCGAAGAGCCACCTGCTGGGGCTCCAGGTCGATGTGCATCGGGTCTCCTGTGACGGGGCTCGGGACGGCCGGTTGTTGTCAGCCTAACGGCAAAACTGTAACGTGTTCTACATGAGCGACACCCGACTTCTCGACCAGGGGACCCAGCCGATCCGCTTCGCGCGTGGATGGCACTGCCTGGGCCTGGCCTCGGACTTCGCCGACGGCAAGCCCCACGCGATCCACGGGTTCGGGACCAAGCTCGTGGTGTGGCAGGGCGCGAGCGGTGAGCTCAACGTGCTCGACGGCTACTGCCGCCACATGGGCGGCGACCTGACCCAGGGCGAGGTCAAGGGCGACCACATCGCGTGCCCCTTCCACGACTGGCGCTGGGGCGGCGACGGCAAGTGCAAGGAGATCCCGTACGCGCGGCGCGTCCCCCTCCGGGCCCGCACCCAGCGCTACGAGACCGTCGTGCGCAACGGCCAGCTGCTCATCTGGCACGACCCGGAGGGCTCCGCGGCCGACCACGACATCCTGCCGCCCGAGCTGCCCGAGGTGATGACGGACAAGTACACCCCGTGGTCGTGGAACACCAAGGAGATCAACGGCTCGCACTGTCGTGAGCTGATCGACAACGTCGCCGACATGGCGCACTTCTACTACGTGCACTTCGCGTTCCCGACCAGCTTCCGCAACATCTTCGACGGGCACACCGCGACCCAGTTCATGGAGTCGAAGGGCCGCCCGGACACGATGGGGGGCGGGTACGGCGACGAGAACTCGACCCTCAAGTCGGTCGCGACCTACTACGGGCCGTCGTACATGATCAACTGGCTCGAGGTGGACTACAAGGGGTTCATCACCGAGGTCATCCTCATCAACTGCCACATCCCGACCGGCCCCGACTCGTTCCTGCTGCAGTACGGCATCACCGTCAAGAAGCCCGAGGGTCTCGACGAGAAGACCTGCGCCTACATCGCGGAGCGCTACACCGAGTCCTTCGGCGACGGCTTCCTGCAGGACGTGGCGATCTGGGAGAACAAGGTCGCCGTCCAGAACCCGCTGCTGTGCGAGGAGGACGGTCCGGTCTACCAGCTGCGTCGCTGGTACGAGCAGTTCTACGTCGACGTCGCCGACATCGCGCCCGAGATGACCGACCGCTTCGAGTTCGAGGTCGACACCACCAAGGCCAACGAGTACTGGCACGCCGAGGTCGCCGAGAACCTCGCCAAGCGGGCGGCCACCGAGGCCGCCGCGCCCGCGGACGCCTGAGCACCGGGAGACCGCGATGGCTTCGTTCGTCCCGACCAGCGAGGAGACCCTCGAGGACCTCCGGCGCTACACCGAGGACCGACTGGTCGACGTGGCCTGCCTGGACTGCCTGGCGCAGGTCCGGGTCAAGAAGAACAGCGAGCACCAGACCTCCGTGCAATGGAGCGCAGAGGCCCGGTCGGCTTGTCAAGAGTTCGTGCGACGAGATCAGCGTCCCGGCGGACGGGACGTGCACAAGCCCTGCACGCGGCTGATGGCTAGCATCGACGACGCCGTCCGGGCCGGAGATGTCCCGGTCGGTGCGTACGACGGCTACTGAGCCATCTTTTAGTAGGGGAGTTCCGTGGACATCGAGTCCTTCGTGCTGGACGTCGTCGGTGTGGTCGAGGAGACCGCCGACGCCAAGTCGATCAGCTTCGCCGTGCCCGAGGGCCAGGCGGAGAAGTTCGACTACAAGCCCGGCCAGTTCCTGACCGTGGCGGTGCCGAGCGACCAGACCGGCATCGCGGCGCGGTGCTACTCGCTCTCCAGCAGCCCCCACGACGGCGGTCCGCTCACGGTCACCGTGAAGCGCACGGCCGACGGCTACGCCTCGAACTGGATCTGCGACAACCTCGAGGTCGGCGACACGCTGCGCGTGCTGCCGCCGTCCGGCATCTTCACGCCGGCCTCGATCGACGCCGACCTGCTGCTGTTCGCCGGCGGCTCCGGTGTGACGCCGATCATGTCGATCACCCGCACCGCCCTCGCGCACGGCAAGGGCCAGATCGTGGTGTTCTACGCCAACCGCGACGAGAAGTCGGTCATCTTCGCCGACGAGCTCACCCGGCTGGCTGCCGAGAACCCCGACCGGCTCCAGGTCATCCACTGGCTCGAGTCCGTCCAGGGCCTGCCGACCGAGGCGCAGATGAAGGCCTTCGCGTCGCAGTACGGCGGCTTCGACTCCTTCGTGTGCGGCCCGGCTCCGTTCATGAAGATGGTCACCACGGTCCTCAAGGACCTCGAGGTGCCCCGCAGCCTGCGCCACCAGGAGAAGTTCGTCTCGCTGGGCGGCAACCCGTTCGGCGACCTCGAGGAGCTCCAGGCCGTCGAGGCCGAGATCGCCCTCGCCGAGTCCGACGACGACGGTCCCGCCACCGAGGTGTTCGCCGACGCCCCCGCCGGTCCGGTCAAGCTCGAGGTCGAGCTGGACGGCGAGGAGTACACGTTCGACGACTGGGACCCGCGCACCAAGATGCTCGACTTCTTGGAGTCCAAGGGCGTCAAGGCGCCGTACTCGTGCCGCGAGGGCGAGTGCTCGGCCTGCGCGATCCGGCTGGTCGAGGGCGACGTCAAGATGATCTACAACGACGTGCTCGACAACGACGACCTCGAGGACGGCATCCGCCTGGGCTGCCAGTCGGTGCCGCTGACCGACACCGTCAAGGTCTCCTACTCCTAGGACACGTCCCGGACGGCGTCGAGCGCGTCGCGCCTTCGTCCGGCAACGGCAACGGCAACGGCCACCGGCTGCACCCCCCTAGGATGCAGCCGGCGGCCGTCGGTCCGTGTGGCTACCGGCCTCAGGCGGTCGGAGCCGGCGCGGGCGCCGGGTGGGCGGCCGTGCACGTGTCGAGGCGCTTCTGGGCGTGCTCGACGCGCTGCACCTGGAACTTCTTGGCCTTCTGGACGTGCTGCTTCTTCTCCTTGGCCGTGGCGAGCGCGGCCTTCGCGTTGCGCTTCTCCTTGGCGGTGTCCGCGGCCTTGACCTCGGCCTTCGCCTCGGCGATCGCCTCCTTCTTGGCGGCGAGCTTCGCGGTCAGCGACTCGAGCTTGGCCTGCGCCTTGTCGAGCTGGGCCTGCTCCTTCGCGCACGGGGCGTCGGTGGGCGGCGCGGCGACGGCGCTGGTCAGCGGCGCGACGGTGAAGCCGAGGGCGAGCACGGCCGCGGCGGCGGCGGTACGGACGGGGGTCATGGGAGACGCTCCTTCGGTGGTCGAATCGTTCGTCACCCGGTACATGTCGCCGACGCCGCGCAGCGTTACATCACCCGTCAGGACATCCGGGAGGCGAGCCTGGTCGCGGTCATGTGGGCGATCGACTCGATCGAGATCATCGGGTTGACGCCGGAGGCGGTCGGGAAGCACGAGCCGTCGGCGACGTAGAGGCCCTCGACGTCCCACGTCCGCCCGTCCGGGTCGACCGCGGACGTCTCGCGGGAGCCACCCATCCGGGCGGTGCCCATGATGTGCAGCGCGGCCAGGGCGAGGGTGGCCGGTGCGGCGCCGGCGGCGCGCAGGTCCTGCTCGAAGGTGGCGGCGGAGCCGCGGACGCCGGGCTCGTAGCTGACCGTGCGGTGGTGGGTCGACGCGATCCACCGGGCGCCGGCAGCCTCGGCCATCCGGGCGCCGCCGACCAGGCCCTGGACCAGGTGGTCGGTGTCGCGCGGGGACAGCTGGTAGCGCACGACCGGCTCGCCGCGCCGGTCGACCCGCACGGTCCCGCCGGGGTCGCGGTCGCGGACGATGACCGCGACGCCGAGGGTGTGCCTCAGCTCGTTCATGCGGCGGCGGAAGTCCTCGGCGCCGCGCCAGTTGACGAAGCCGGTGCCGAACGCCGGCGTCAGGGGAGCGGTCTCGTACAGCACGCCGTAGCCGTCACCGTCGAGGTCGGTGAGCGCGTCGACGTACCTGCTCTGCATGGCGCCGATCCACCCGTCGACCGGCTCCTCCATGCGCCCCCACACGGCGGTGGCCGGGTGGAGGCGCAGGTGGCGGCCGATGTTGGGGTTGGTGAGGCCGCTGCGCTGGAGCAGTGCAGGGGTCTGGATCGCGCCCGCGGCGACGACGACCGCCCGAGCCCGTACCTGGACCCGGTGCCCGTCGGCGGTGACGCCCTCGACGCCGGTCGCGCGGCCGAAGCTGCTGGTGACGGTGCGGACCGTGACGCCGGTGCAGATCCGGGCGCCGGTGCGGGCGGCGTCCTCGAGCCAGGTCTTGGCCGTCGACTGCTTGGCTCCGAGCCGGCAGCCCATCCCGCACCGCCCGCACTCGACGTCCTGGTCGCAGCCGACCACGTTGCGCGGCATCGCGGCCACGTCCCAGCCCAGCGCCCGCGCACCGCGCTCGAGGATCGCGTCGCGCGGGGCTGCCTTGTCGTGGTCGGTGTTGACGCCGAGCCGGGCGCAGACCGCGTCCATCGAGGCGGCGTACTCCGCGGTGGCGAACTGGGGGACGCCGTGCCCGGCCCACTCCTCGCGCACTCGGTCGGGCGTGCGGAACGAGGTGGAGTAGTTGACGACGGTGCCGCCGCCGAGGCCGCGACCGGCCAGCAGCGCGACCTGGCCCTCCGCCGTGGACTGCGGGCTGAGCGCGTAGAGCTCGAGGAAGCCCGTCGCCTCGCTGCCGTCGAAGTGCCGTTCGTCGTGCATCCCGCCTGCCTCCAGCACCACGACGTCGAGCCCGGCCGCGGCCAGGACCCCGGCCGCCGTTCCCCCGCCGGCGCCGGAGCCCACGACGACCACGTCGCAGCTCATGGTGGTGTCGTGGGTGAGCGGCATCGGCCGCACCACCGGCGTCGGCGGGTCGGCGCGCAGGCCGAGCGGGCCGGGGAAGCCCATCTCGTCCCACAGGGCCTGACCGCCGGTCATGTAGTAGGGGAGCAGGCTCGCCGTCTTGAGTCCTTGGAAGAGCACCCGCTTCGCGCCGACCCGGCTGTCGGAGAGCGAGAGCAGCGCCCGCTCGCGGGCTGCCTGGTCGAGCTCGGAGAAGCGTCGAGGACGACCGGTGAGCGCCAGGCCCAGCGCCCGGCTGTCCCACGCGTCGAGGAGCGCCCGCAGCTGTCGCACCTCTCCCGTGCGCGGGTTGGCCTCCGCGATCCGCAGGGCCAGCTCGTGGGCGCCGACCTCGGTCGGGGCCGGGACGCCGTCGCCGCCGGGGGCGAAGGTGTCGGCGATGAGGCCCATGGCCCTGACCTGCCGCGCAGTGAACGCCATGACGGGACTGTAGGGCGTGTCGGTACGTCGTGGGAGGGTCTCGCCATGACTGCCCCGAGCGCTGCTGTCCCCGGTCCCGACGGCCTGCCCCGCTGCCCGTGGGCCCTCAGCGCCCCGGAGTTCCCCGCCTACCACGACACCGAGTGGGGCTTCCCCGTCGTCGACGACCAGCGGCTGTTCGAGAAGGTCAGCCTCGAGGGCTTCCAGTCCGGGCTGAGCTGGCGCACGATCCTGGTGAAGCGCCCGGCCTTCCGCGCGGCCTTCTCGGGCTTCGCGTTCGACGTGGTCGCGGGCTACGACGAGCGCGACGTCGCCCGGCTGCTCGCCGACGCCGGGATCGTCCGCCACCGCGGCAAGATCGAGGCGGTCATCAACAACGCCGGGCGCGCGCTCGACCTGGTCGAGGAGCGGGGCTCGTTGGCGGCGTACTTCTGGGGGTTCGAGCCGCCTGTCTCCGAGCTCGGCGAGCCACAGACGCTGACGACCTCGCCGGCCGCCGTCGCGATGTCGAAGGACCTGAAGAGGCGGGGCTGGAGGTTCGTCGGGCCGACCACCGCGTTCGCGTTCATGCAGGCGATGGGACTGGTCAACGACCACGTCACCGGGTGCGTCACCCGCGACGAGGTCGCGCAGGCCCGGGCCGGGTTCACCCCTCCGGCGTGACCGGCTGCGCCTCGACCACCCAGACCGTGTTGCCGTCGGCATCGGAGACCGAGAACATCAGCGGCACCGGGCCCTCCCCGCCCATCAGCTCGCCGACCGCCACCCCGGCCTGCTCGAGGCGTGCCCGCTCGCCGCGGACGTCCGTCGCCTCGACGCCGACCGCGCCACCACCGGGCGCCGAGCCGTCCCAGGCCACGTTGAGCGCGAGCACGGCGATCGAGCCGGGAGGCGCCACCTCGACCCAGCGACCCGCGGTGTCCCCTTCGCCGAACGCGACGTCGGAGCGCAGGTCCCAGCCGAGGGTGCCGGTGTAGAAGGCGAGCGAGGCGTCCTGGTCGGCGACGGTGAACATGGCAGTGGCGAGCGAGGTCACGGAGGTCACGGATCGAGCGTGCCACAGCGCAGGTTCGCCGAGAAGGCGCTCGCCCAGCACCGCCACGGTGTCCGGCACGAACTCCAGCGTCGCCAGCATCTCCCGGAGCCGCTCCACGCTCACCCACTCACCCCAGGCGACCTCCTCCGGCTGCCAGGTGATCGGGCCGTCGTGGACGCAGGTGTAGGCGAACGCGTGGTACGACGTGTGCGCGTCGGCGTAGTCGTCCTCGCCGATCACCTCGAGCTCGACCCCGGTCACGCCGAGCTCCTCGGCCGCCTCTCGCACCGCGGCCTCGTACGGGTCCTCGCCGGCCTGGAGCACCCCTCCGGCCGCGAAGTCGTAGCGGCCCGGGAACACGTCCTTGGTGTCGGTGCGCCGGTGGACGTAGACCTCGCCCGCGCTGTTGCGTACGACGACCAGGGTGGCCGCGTGGCGCAGGTTGCGGGCACGCATCTGCGAGCGCGGCACGGACTCGCCGGTCGGGCGGCCGTCGTCGCCGTACAGGGCGACCTGCTCCTCCGCCGAGCCGGTCACCAGCCGCGCTCGCGCCACTCCGCGACGTGCGGCCGCTCGACGCCCAGCTGTGAGTCGTTGCCGTGGCCCGGGTAGAACCAGGTGTCGTCGGGGAGGGTGCCGAACAGCTTGGTCTCGACGTCGTCGATCAGCGACGCGAACGCGTCGGCGTCGCCGAAGGTCCCGCCGACGCCCCCGGGGAAGAGCGAGTCGCCGGTGAACAGGTGCGGGTGGCCGGCGGGGTCGCGGTAGAGCAGGCAGATCGAGCCGGGGGTGTGGCCGGTGATCCGGATGACCTCGAGCTCGCAGGAGCCGACGGCGACGGTGTCGCCGTCGGTGACGCGGCGCTCGACGGGGACCCCGGTCTGCTCGGTGATGGCGTCGGCGTCGGGCTCTCCGGCGACCACGACGGCCCCTGTCTCCCTGACGACGTCCGCCAGGGCCCGGTGGTGGTCCCAGTGCTGGTGGGTGGTGACGACGGCCGACAAGCCACCGTCGCCGATGAGCGGCAGCAGCGTCTCCGGCGCGGCGGCGGCGTCGATGAGCACCTGGTCGCCGGTGTCGGTGCACCGCAGGAGGTAGCAGTTGTTCGACATCTTCTCGTCGACGGCGACCTTCGTGATGGTCAGCGCGGGCAGCTCGCGCACGTCGGCGGCACCGCCGACGGTGACCTCTCCGGTGTAGCTCATCGTCCCTCCAGGCTCGGCAGCGTTCCGGTCGTGCTCGAGACTACTGGCGCCGCGGCGCGGCCGGTCGCCCACCAGGCGAGGGCGCCGAGCGGGCCGCTCACCGTCGGGGCGTCGGTGCCGGGGGAGCCGAAGGCCCAGCGGGCGGGCTCGTCGGTGGCGACGACGTGGAAGCCGGGGCCGGCGTACCGCTGGGCGTCGTCGTGCAGGAACGCCATCGCGGTCGTCGGCGGCCAGTCGGACGCGGAGTAGCCGGCGCCCAGGTCGGCGTGGTGGATCTCGACCTCCCGCAGCCGCAGGTGCGCCACGTCGTTCGCCGGCATCAGCCGCCCGCCCGGCGTCCGCTCGAAGGTGGTGCCCGGGGCCAGCCCGGCGGCGACGTCGAGCACCTCGGCGAGGCTGGCGCAGCCGGCGACCAGGCGCGCGAGGACCTCCTGGGGCGTCGCGGTGGCGAGCACGGCGATGTCGCCGTCCCTCGCCTCGTCGGAGGAGTACATGGTCGCGGGAGCGCCGTCGCGGAGCCCGCGGAGCACGCCGGCGAGGCCCTCGGCGTTGAGGGCGAGGTGGGCGAGGACGTGGCCGCGGGTCCAGCCGGCGCACAGCGACGGGGCGGCCCACTCGGCGGCGGGCAGGGCGCGGGCGGTGGCGAGCAGCCGGTCGGTGGCCGCGGCGAGGGCGGCAGTGGGGGAGGTCACGCCCCCATCATCCCCGTCCCGGCCAGCGCGGACAGGGCCGGTGTCGGTGGCGGGTGAGAGGCTGTTCCCTGTGCGCCGCGGCTTGCCTGCCGGCGTACGATGGCGAACACTTGTTCGAAGACGTCGAGACTCTCAAGAGGGACCGGTAGTGACCGATCAGCTGATCATCCGTGGGGCACGCGAGCACAACCTCAAGGACGTCTCGATCGACCTTCCCCGCGACTCGCTCATCGTGTTCACGGGCCTGTCCGGCTCGGGCAAGTCGAGCCTCGCGTTCGACACCATCTTCGCCGAGGGCCAGCGCCGCTACGTCGAGTCGCTCTCGGCGTACGCCCGCCAGTTCCTGGGCCAGATGGACAAGCCCGACGTCGACTTCATCGAGGGCCTCTCGCCCGCGGTCTCGATCGACCAGAAGTCGACCTCCAAGAACCCGCGCTCGACCGTCGGGACCATCACCGAGGTCTACGACTACCTGCGCCTGCTCTACGCCCGCGCGGGGCGCGCGCACTGCCCGACCTGCGGCGCCCCCATCGAGCGACAGACCCCCCAGCAGATCGTCGACCGGATGATGGCCCTCGAGGAGGGCACCCGGTTCCAGGTGCTGGCGCCTGTGGTCCGCGGCCGCAAGGGCGAGTTCGTGGAGCTGTTCCGCCAGCTGCAGTCGCAGGGCTTCTCCCGGGCCCGGGTCGACGGCGAGACCCACAACCTCGACAACCCGCCCACGCTCGACAAGAAGTACAAGCACACGATCGAGGTCGTCGTCGACCGGCTGGCGGTCAAGGAGACGGCCAAGCGCCGGCTCACCGACTCCGTCGAGACCGCGCTCGGCCTGGCCGGCGGCCTCGTCGTCTTCGACCTCGTCGACAGCACCGAGCCCGGCGGCCAGGAGCTCAAGTTCTCCGAGAAGATGGCGTGCCCCAACGACCACCCCATCGAGACCGACGACCTCGAGCCGCGCTCGTTCTCGTTCAACTCGCCGTTCGGCGCCTGCCCTGCCTGCACCGGTCTCGGCACCCGGATGGAGGTCGACCCCGAGCTGGTCGTCCCCGACCCGACCGCGACCCTGGCCGAGGGCGCGCTCCAGCCGTGGAGCCACGCCCACGTCGCCGACTACTTCGGCCGGCTGCTGATCGCCCTGGGCGAGGAGCTCGGTTTCGACGTCGACACCCCGTGGGAGCAGCTCTCGCCGAAGGCCCGCAAGGCGATCCTGGAGGGCCATCCGACCAAGGTCCACGTGGTCACCCGCAACCGCTACGGCCGCGAGCGTTCCTACTACGCCGACTTCGAGGGCGTGCGCACCTACGTCGAGCGCCGGCACCGCGAGGCCGAGAGCGACACCAGCCGCGAGCGGTTCGAGGGCTTCATGCGCGAGGTGCCGTGCCCGGTGTGCTCCGGCAGCCGGCTCAAGCCGGTCTCGATGTCGGTGACCCTCGGCGCCCGCGAGCACGGCGGCAAGAACATCGCCGAGGTCTGCGCACTGCCGATCAACGAGGCCGCCGCCTACCTGCGCGACCTCGACCTGTCCGCCCGCGAGCGCCAGATCGGCGAGCGGGTGCTCAAGGAGATCCAGGAGCGGCTCAACTTCCTGCTCGACGTCGGCCTCGACTACCTCTCGCTCGACCGGCCCTCCGGCTCGCTGTCGGGTGGCGAGGCCCAGCGGATCCGGCTCGCGACCCAGATCGGCGCCGGCCTGGTCGGTGTCCTCTACGTCCTCGACGAGCCGTCGATCGGCCTCCACCAGCGCGACAACCAGAAGCTGATCGAGACGCTCGTGCGGCTCAAGGACCTCGGCAACACGTTGATCGTCGTCGAGCACGACGAGGACACCATCCGCGTCGCCGACTGGATCGTCGACATCGGCCCCGGAGCCGGCGAGCACGGCGGCCAGGTGGTCCACTCCGGCACGGTCAAGGACCTGCTCGAGCACCCCGACTCGATGACCGGGCAGTACCTCTCCGGTCGCCGCGAGATCCCCGTCCCCGCCGTGCGCCGTCCGCGCACCAAGGGTCGCGAGCTCAAGGTGATCGGCGCCCGCGAGCACAACCTCAAGAACGTCGACGTCGCCTTCCCGCTCGGCGTCTTCACCGCCGTGACCGGCGTCTCCGGCTCCGGCAAGTCGACGCTGGTCAACGACATCCTCTACACCTCGCTGGCCAAGCAGATCTACAACGCCCGCGCCATCCCCGGCCGGCACCAGAAGATCACCGGCCTCGAGCACGTCGACAAGGTGATCCACGTCGACCAGTCGCCGATCGGTCGCACGCCGCGGTCCAACCCGGCGACCTACACCGGTGTCTTCGACCACGTCCGCAAGCTGTTCGCGCAGACGCCCGAGGCGAAGATGCGCGGCTACCAGCAGGGCCGCTTCTCGTTCAACGTCAAGGGCGGCCGCTGCGAGGCGTGCGCCGGCGACGGCACGATCAAGATCGAGATGAACTTCCTCCCGGACGTCTACGTCCCGTGCGAGGTGTGCCACGGCGCCCGCTACAACCGCGAGACGCTCGAGGTCCACTACAAGGGCAAGACCATCGCCGAGGTCCTCGACATGCCGATCGAGGAGGCTCAGGAGTTCTTCGCCGCCGTGCCCCCGATCGCGCGGCACATGAAGACGCTGACCGAGGTCGGCCTGGGCTACGTCCGCCTCGGGCAGCCGGCCACCACGCTGTCCGGCGGCGAGGCGCAGCGGGTCAAGCTCGCCGCCGAGCTGCAGAAGCGGTCGACGGGCCGCACGGTCTACGTCCTCGACGAGCCGACCACCGGCCTGCACTTCGAGGACATCCGCAAGCTGCTCGGCGTGCTCTCCGGCCTGGTCGACAAGGGCAACACGGTCCTGGTCATCGAGCACAACCTCGACGTCATCAAGACCGCCGACTGGCTGATCGACATGGGTCCCGAGGGTGGCTCGCGCGGCGGCACCGTGGTCGCCGAGGGCACGCCCGAGGACATCGCCGCCACCCCCGCCAGCCACACCGGCACGTTCCTCAAGCCGCTGCTCGACGGTCGTTCCGCGCGCCAGCCCACCGGGCTGAAGCGGGCTCCCGCTGCGGCCGCGAAGGCGCCGGCCACGAAGACGGCCGCCAAGAAGACGGCGGCGAAGAAGGCGCCCGCGAAGAAGACGGCGACCAGGAGGACGACGGCCCGGGCAGGCTCATAGGTCGCTCTCAGGAGCGGACCGTAGCCTGACGCCCATGACTTCCTCGGTGAGCAGGAGGCGGGCCCTCGCCGGCGCCGCCACGCTCGGTGTCGGCGTCCCCCTGCTGGCGGCCTGCGGCGACGACTCGACCGCCGCCACGGACCCCGTGTCGCCCGACCCGACCTCGGCAGCCCCGACGCCGGAGCCCACCGCGGCGACCGGTGCGCCGAGCACCGGCGCCGGGTCCGGATCCGCGGCAGGGCTCGTCGCGGCGGCCGACGTACCGGTCGGCGGGGGCGTGGTGCTCAAGGCGGACGAGCTGGTGGTGACCCAGCCCGTCGCGGGGGAGTTCAAGGCCTTCACCGCGTTGTGCACCCACCAGGGCTGCCTGGTCGGGTCGGTGACCGACGGCTCGATCCACTGCCCGTGCCACGACAGCCTGTTCTCAGCCACGGACGGGTCCGTCGAGAGCGGCCCGGCGAGCGCTCCACTGGCCGCGGTCGCGGTGACGGTCGTCGAGGGGCAGGTGGCACGCGCATGAGCCTCGGTGAGGTCCGCGCCAGCCGGCGCATCGTGTTCTCGGGCCTCGGCGCGCTCGGCGTCGCCGCGGCCCTCGCCGGGTGCGCCGGTAGTGGCGGCAGCTCCTCGACGAAGACCAAGGTCTCCGCCGGTACCGAGCTCGCCACCACGTCCGAGGTCCCGGTCGGCGGCGGCATCATCCTGGCCGACCAGAAGGTCGTGATCACCCAGCCCACGGCGGGGCAGTACGACGCGTTCAGCGCCGTGTGCACCCACCAGGGCCTACTGGTGACCTCGGTCGACAACGGCACCATCCACTGCGCCAACCACGGCTCGTCCTACTCCGCTACGACCGGAGCGGTCGAGGGCGGCCCGGCGCCGTCCGCGCTGGCGAAGGTCGAGATCAAGGTCGAGGGCGACAAGATCCTGGCGGCCTGAGCGGCGGCCGATCGGCGCCAGCTGCGGTCGCGCGGCGCCTCGCGCCGGTCCAGCCGCGCGTCGAGCACCTGCCGCGCCTCGTCGTACCGTCCCGCGCGGAGCAGTGCCGCGATCCGGGCCTCCTCGACGATCTCGCGCTGGGCGTCGGACCCACCGAGCCGCCAGGTCGACGCCCCGAGGGCCGCCAGTCGGTCGGCAGCGGCCGAGCAGCGCCCGGCGGCGAGCAGGCCGAGCGCGGTCGCGAGCGGCGCCACCACCTCGCGGTGGGTGGCCCCGGGGTGTTGCGCGCACCAGGCCGCCAGGTTGCGCAGGCCGACCCGGTCGTCGCTCGCCAGCAGCGCGACCGCCGCGTGCATCCCGAGGAACGCGGTCCCGGGCCGCTCCAGCACGTCGCGTCCGGTGACGGCGACGACCTCCTCGATCGAGGGCACGTCGGTCGCGTCCGGCGTGATCGCCCAGCGGAACAGCAGCGAACCGCTGTCCACGAGCGCCCGGCAGCCGACGGCCTGCCGGGGCTGGAGCTGGCCGTCGTAGCGAGCACGGACGGCGGCCAGGTCGCCGATCGACAGCTCGTGCAGCGCCGCGTGCCAGGAGAAGTGGGTGAGGCTGTCGGTCGCGGCCCCGTCGCCGTCGATCCAGCCGTCCATCCACGCCAGTCCGGCGGCGTGGTCGCCGGTCTCGTAGTGGGCGTGCGCCCGGGCGTGGGCCGCGTGCCCACCCGACGGCTCGGCCGCCAGTGACCGGCAGGAGAGGTCCATCGCCTCGTCGAAGCGGCGCTGCTCCTGGCGCACGAACGCCATCAGGCCGGTGATCCACGGGTCGTCGCCGTAGGCCGGCGCCGCGTCCTCGACGATCCGCCAGGCCTGCTCGGGGACGTCGGTGACCCCGGCGAACGCGATGGTGGGCATGGCGACGGAGAGGAGCAGCGCGTCCCGCGGGTACGACGCCAGGTGGTGCACCAGCGGCGCGGGATCGCCGAGCAGGTGGCGCTCGATCGCGTGCACGTGGCTGCGCTCGCGCTCGGTCGCGCGCGCGGCGTGCAGGCGGGCGTCGGCGAGCCGGGCCGCGATGTCGACCTCGACGCACATCTCGTGGCCCAGCAGTGCGAGCGCGGCGTGCCCGACGGCGAAGGTCGGGTCGAGGGCGATGGACGAGGCGATCCGGTCGGCCGCGCCGGTGCGCAGTCGCAGCAGGTCACGTATCCCGCCGACGTAGGCGTCGGCGGCGAGGGGACCGGTGGTGAGCTCGTAGCCGTAGGCATCCCGACATCGCATAACTGTAGTAAAGCACGCGACTAACGCGAATAAGGAGATGTCGGCACCGCTCCGTAGGGTTGTGGGCGTGTCACCCGCGCTGAGCTACCGGCCGAAACCCGGCGAGATCCCCACCCAGCCCGGGGTCTACCGGTTCCGCGACCGCACCCAGCGGGTGATCTACGTCGGCAAGGCGAAGAACCTGCGCGCCCGGCTCTCGTCGTACTTCCAGGACATCGGCAACCTGCACCCGCGCACCGCGACCATGGTCACCACCGCGACCTCGGTGGAGTGGACGGTCGTCGGGACCGAGGTCGAGGCGCTGCAGCTGGAGTACTCCTGGATCAAGGAGTTCGACCCGCGGTTCAACGTGAAGTACCGCGACGACAAGTCCTACCCGTGGCTGGCCGTCACCGTCTCCGACGAGTTCCCGCGGGTGATGGTCGGGCGCGGCGCGAAGCGCAAGGGCACCCGCTACTTCGGCCCCTACGGCCACGCCTGGGCGATCCGCGAGACCGTCGACATCCTGCTGCGCGTCTTCCCGATGCGCTCGTGCAGCAACGGCGTGTTCAAGCGGTCGAGCCAGATCGGGCGGCCCTGCCTGCTCGGCTACATCGACAAGTGCTCGGCGCCCTGCGTCGGCAACATCTCGCCCGAGGACCACCGCGCGATCGTCGACGACTTCTGCGAGTTCATGGCCGGACGCACGCGACCGTTCATGAAGCGCATCGAGCAGGAGATGCACGCCGCCTCCGACGCACTCGACTTCGAGAAGGCCGCCCGGCTGCGCGACGACCTCGGCGCGATGAACAAGGCGCTCGAGAAGCAGGCCGTGGTGCTCGGCGACGGCTCGGACGCCGACGTGATCGCGCTGGCGGAGGACCCGCTCGAGGTCGCGGTGCAGGTGTTCTACGTGCGGGGCGGCCGGATCCGCGGTCAGCGCGGCTGGGTCGCCGACCGCACCGACGACGGCGACACCGCCGCCCTGGTCGAGGACTTCCTGCTCCAGCTGTACGCCGGCGTGGCGCCCGAGGACGTCCGCGACGCCGTACCCCGCGAGATCCTGGTCCCCGCCCTGCCGGCCGAGCACGCCACGTTCGAGCAGCTGCTCTCCGACCTGCGCGGCGCGAAGGTCGAGATCCGCGTCCCGCAGCGCGGCGACAAGAAGGCCCTGCAGGAGACCGTGGCCCGCAACGCCACCGAGTCCCTCGCGCTGCACAAGACCAAGCGGGCCAGTGACCTGACCACGCGCAACATCGCGCTCGGCGAGATCGCGGAGGCGCTCGAGCTCGACGAGGCGCCGCTGCGCATCGAGTGCTACGACGTCTCCCACATCCAGGGCACCGAGATCGTCGCGTCCATGGTCGTGTTCGAGGACGGACTGGCCCGCAAGGGGGAGTACCGCCGGTTCGTGATCAAGGACCAGGACGGCTCCGACGACGTCAAGGCCATGCACGAGGTGATCACCCGACGGTTCCGACGGCTGCTCGACGAGCAGGCGCGCTCGGAGCTGCGGCCGGGCGACCCCGACGCCGGCACCGGTCCGATGCTGGTCGACCCCGACACCGGTCGGCCACGGAAGTTCGCCTACGCGCCCGGCCTCGTCGTCGTCGACGGTGGTGCGCCGCAGGTCGCTGCGGCCCAGCGCGCGCTCGACGAGCTCGGCATCGACGACATCCCGGTCTGCGGCCTGGCCAAGCGTCTCGAGGAGGTCTGGGTCCCCGGCGAGGAGGACCCGGTCATCCTGCCGCGCACCTCCGAGGGGCTCTACCTGCTGCAGCGGGTCCGCGACGAGGCGCACCGGTTCGCGATCACCCACCACCGCAACCGGCGCTCGAAGTCGATGGTCGAGAGCCTGCTCGACGACGTACCGGGCCTGGGGGAGGTGCGCCGCCGGACGCTGCTGCGCCACTTCGGCTCCCTGCGCAAGCTGCGGGCCGCCACCGTCGAGGAGATCGCCGCCGTCCCCGGGGTGGGGCCGCGCACGGCGAGCGCCATCAAGGAGGCCCTCGACGGGGCCACTGGGCACAATGACGCCCATGGATGAGACGCACGGGCAGCTCGTGGTCGTCACCGGCATGACCGGTGCCGGCCGCAGCACCGCGGCCAAGGAGCTCGAGGACCTCGGCTTCTTCGTCGTCGACAACCTCCCGCCCAGCCTGCTGCCGGAGGTGGTCCGCCTCGTCGACGAGAGCCACGGCCCGGCCCAGCCGGTCGCGGTCGTGGTCGACGTCCGGTCCGGCTCGTTCTTCCAGGGCCTGCGCAGCGCGATCGCCCACGGCGTGGCCGGCCGGGTGACCACGCTGGTCTTCCTGGACGCCACCGACGAGGTGCTGGTCCGCCGCCAGGAGGCGGCCCGTCGTCCGCACCCGCTGCAGGAGGGCGGCCGCCTGCTCGACGGACTGCAGCGCGAGCGCAGCGTGCTCGCCGACCTGCGCTCCGAGGCAGACCTGGTCATCGACACGAGCAGCCTCAACGTGCACCAGCTCACCGACCGGATCGCCGAGTCCTTCGGCACAACCGAGACCACCCGGCTGCGGGTCTCGGTGATCAGCTTCGGGTTCAAGTACGGCATCCCCGTCGACGCCGACTTCATGGCCGACATGCGCTTCCTGCCCAACCCGCACTGGGTCCCCGCCCTGCGTCCGCGCACCGGCCAGGACGCCGAGGTGTCGGCGTACGTGCTGGGCCGGCCGGGGGCCGCCGAGTTCGTCGACGCCTACGTGCCGCTGCTGTCGGGGGTCGCCGAGGGCTACCTGCGGGAGGGCAAGCGGTTCATGCGGGTGGCGATCGGCTGCACGGGCGGCAAGCACCGCAGCGTGGCGATGACCGAGGAGATCGCCCGCCGGCTGGGGGAGCAGGGGTACGTCGCCCGCGCGATCCACCGTGACCTCGGCCGTGAGTGAGCGGGCACAGGCGGTCGTGGCCCTGGGCGGCGGCCACGGCCTGCACGCCTCGCTCAGCGCCCTGCGCCACCTCGTCGACGACCTGACCGTCGACGACCTGACGGCGGTGGTCACGGTGGCCGACAACGGCGGCTCCTCGGGGCGGCTGCGGGGTGAGTTCGGCGTGCTCCCGCCGGGCGACCTGCGGATGGCACTGGCCGCGCTGTGCGGCGACGACGAGTGGGGCGACACCTGGGCCAAGGTGCTGCAGCACCGTTTCGAGGGCGACGGGGAGATGCGCGGCCACGTGGTCGGCAACCTGCTCATCGTCGGCCTGTGGGAGCTGCTGGGCGACCACGTCGACGCCCTCGACTGGGTGGGCCGGCTGCTCGGCGCCAAGGGCCGGGTGCTGCCCATGGCGATGACGCCCATGGACATCACCGCCGAGGTGCGTGGCCTGGTCGTCGGCGATCCCGACGCGCTCACCTCCGTGCGCGGGCAGGTCGAGGTCGCCACGACCGACGGGGTGATCAGCGAGATCGCGCTGGAGCCGGCCGACCCGGAGGTGAGCCCCGCCGTCGTGGACGCGATCGCGGCGGCGGACTGGGTGGTCCTCGGGCCCGGCTCCTGGTTCAGCAGCGTGCTCCCGCACCTGCTGGTCCCGCGGCTGCGCGAGTCCCTCGTCGCGACCGACGCCCGCGTCGTCGTCGTGCTCAACCTCGAGGAGCAGGCCGGTGAGACCGGTGGCTTCGGGCCGGCCGACCACCTGGCCGTCCTCGCCGAGCACGCACCGGACCTCGGCATCGACGTGGTGCTGGCCGACCGCGCCTCCGTCGCCGACGACCTCGGCGAGCTCGAGGAGACGGTCGCCGCCCTCGGCGCCCGCCTCGTCGTCGACGACCTGGCCGTGGGCGACGGCACGCCGCGGCACGATCCCGTGAGGCTCGCCACGGCGTACGCCCGCGTCTTCGGCATCGGCTCCTGAGGTTGTTGACCCGCGTGGGAGGATCGCCCGTATGGCGATGACGGCACAGGTCAAGGCGGAGCTCGCCAACATCCCGGTGACGAAGGTCTGCTGTCGCAAGGCCGAGGTCGCCTCGATGCTGCGCTTCGCCGGGGGACTCCACATCGTCGGCGGCCGGATCGTCGTCGAGGCAGAGCTCGACACCGGTGCCGCCGCCCGGCGCCTGCGCAAGGACATCTCGGAGATCTACGGCCAGGGCTCCGAGGTCGTCATGGTGCAGGGCAACGGCCTGCGCAAGGGCAGCCGCTACATCGTGCGCGTGGTCAAGGACGGCGAGGCACTGGCCCGCCAGACCGGCCTGCTCGACCAGCGCGGCCGCCCCGTCCGCGGCCTGCCGCCGGCCGTCGTGTCCGGCGGTGCCTGCGACGCGGTCGCCGCCTGGCGTGGCGCCTTCCTTGCCCACGGCTCGCTCACCGAGCCCGGTCGCTCCTCGTCCCTCGAGGTGACCTGCCCCGGCTCGGAGGCCGCGCTCGCGCTCGTCGGGGTCGCCCGCCGGCTCGGCATCCAGGCCAAGGCCCGCGAGGTGCGGGGCGTGGACCGCGTGGTCATCCGCGACGGGGACGCGATCGGCCAGCTCCTCGCCCGGCTCGGCGCGCACGAGACCCTGATGGCGTGGGAGGAGCGCCGGATGCGGCGCGAGGTCCGGGCCACCGCCAACCGCCTGGCCAACTTCGACGACGCCAACCTCCGCCGCTCCGCCCGCGCCGCCGTCACCGCCGGAGCCCGGGTGGACCGCGCCATGGAGATCCTCGGCGACGAGGTGCCCGACCACCTGAAGATGGCCGGCGAGCTGCGGCTCGAGCACAAGCAGGCCTCGCTCGAGGAGCTCGGGCAGCTGCACGACCCGGTCCTGACCAAGGACGCCATCGCCGGCCGCATCCGCCGGCTGCTCGCGATGGCCGACAAGCGCGCCGAGGAGCTCGGCATCCCCGACACCGAGGCGTCGCTGACACCCGAGATGCTCGCCGGCGACGCGTAGCTCGACCCCTGACGAGGTTGGAACCGCCGGGATAGGGTCGGAGGACCGGCAAGGTCCCGCTCTCCCTGGAGGTTCGCAGTGACTGTTCGCGTAGGCATCAACGGATTCGGTCGGATCGGCCGCAACTTCTTCCGCGCGGTGCGCGCGAGCGGGGCGGACATCGAGATCGTCGGTGTCAACGACCTGACGGACACCGCGACCCTGGCCCACCTGCTGAAGTACGACTCCATCCTCGGCCCCCTCGACGCCGAGGTCGCGGCGAGCGAGGGCGCGATCCACGTCGGCGGTGCGGAGATCAAGGTCTCCGCCGAGCGCGACCCCGCGGCGCTGCG
The DNA here is from genome assembly GCF_013409625.1 of Nocardioides kongjuensis. Taxonomy (NCBI): domain Bacteria; kingdom Bacillati; phylum Actinomycetota; class Actinomycetes; order Propionibacteriales; family Nocardioidaceae; genus Nocardioides; species Nocardioides kongjuensis. The sequence continues at coordinate 1,531,445 of NZ_JACCBF010000001.1, read as the reverse complement.
CTGGGGCGACCTCGGCGTCGACGTGGTGGTCGAGTCGACCGGCTTCTTCACCGACGCGACCAAGGCCCGTGCCCACGTGGACGGCGGGGGAGCGAAGAAGGTGATCATCTCCGCCCCGGCGTCCAACGAGGACGTCACGATCGTGATGGGCGTCAACGACCAGGTCTACGACCCGGCCGCGCACACCGTGATCTCCAACGCGTCGTGCACCACCAACTGCCTGGCGCCGATGGCGAAGGCCCTGCACGACGGGCTCGGCATCGTCAGCGGGCTGATGACCACGGTGCACGCCTACACCGCCGACCAGAACCTGCAGGACAACATCCACAAGGACCTGCGCCGGGCCCGGGCGGCCGCGATCAACATCGTGCCGACCTCGACGGGTGCCGCGAAGGCGATCGGGCTGGTGCTGCCCGAGCTCAAGGGCCGCCTCGACGGGTACGCCCTGCGGGTCCCGACCCCGACCGGGTCGTTGACCGACCTGTCGTTCGAGGCCACCCGCGAGACCAGCGTCGAGGAGGTCAACGCGATCGTGAAGGCGGCCGCGGACGGTCGTTACCTCGTCTACTCGACGGACCCGATCGTGTCGTCGGACATCGTGACGAACCCGGCCTCGTGCATCTTCGACGCGCCGTTGACCAAGGTGATCGGCAACCAGGTCAAGGTCGCGGGCTGGTACGACAACGAGTGGGGCTACTCCAACCGCCTGGCGGACCTCATCGTCCACGTCGGCGCCACCCTCTGACCGATGGCCTAGGCTCTGACGCTTGTGACTGACTTCAACGGCCTCGCCCCCGAGTTCTTGCAGAGCGTCCGCGGCAAGCGCGTCCTCGTCCGTTCCGACCTGAACGTGCCGCTCGACGGCAGCCGGATCACCGACGACGGCCGGATCCGCGCGAGCGTTCCGACCATCAAGACGCTCGCCGACGCGGGCGCCCGGGTGGTCGTCACCGCGCACCTCGGTCGGCCCAAGGGCGAGCCGGACCCGGCGTACTCGCTCGCGCCCGTCGCCGCTCGCCTCGGCGAGCTGCTCGGTGCGCCCGTCGCCTTCGCCACCGACACGGTCGGTGCGTCCGCCCAGGAGACCGTGGCGGGTCTCGCCGACGGCCAGGTCGCGCTGCTCGAGAACGTCCGGTTCAACGCCGGGGAGACCAGCAAGGACGACGCGGAGCGCGGCGCCTTCGCCGACCAGCTCGCGGGCCTCGCGGACGCCTTCGTGTCCGACGGCTTCGGCGTCGTGCACCGCAAGCAGGCCAGCGTGTACGACGTCGCGCAGCGTCTCCCGCACGCCATGGGCGGCCTGGTCGCCGCCGAGGTCGAGGTGCTGCGCCGCCTGACCGTCGACCCGGAGCGCCCCTACGTCGTCGTGCTCGGCGGCTCGAAGGTCTCCGACAAGCTCGGCGTGATCGACAACCTGCTCGGCAAGGCCGACAAGCTGCTCATCGGTGGCGGCATGGTCTTCACGTTCCTCAAGGCCGACGGCCACGAGGTCGGCAAGAGCCTGCTCGAGGAGGACCAGCTCGACACGGTGCGTGCCTACCAGGCCCGGGCGAGGGAGCTCGGCGTCGAGATCGTGCTGCCCACCGACATCGTGGTGGCCGACAGCTTCGGCGACGAGGCGTCCGCCCGGGTCGTGGCGGCCGACGCCATCCCGGCCGAGAGCCTCGGGCTCGACATCGGGCCCGAGTCCGGGAAGGCCTTCGCGGCCGCGCTCGCCGACGCCCGCACGGTCTTCTGGAACGGCCCGATGGGCGTCTTCGAGCAGCCCGCCTTCGCCGAGGGCACCCGTGCCGTCGCCGAGGCGCTGACCAAGGTCGACGGCCTGTCGGTGGTCGGCGGCGGCGACTCCGCGGCCGCCGTGCGCACCCTCGGGTTCGACGAGGCCGCCTTCGGCCACATCTCGACCGGAGGCGGTGCGAGCCTCGAGTACCTCGAGGGCAAGCAGCTGCCCGGCATCACCGTCCTGGAGGAGAGCTGACATGGCCGCCGCACGCACCCCGCTGATGGCGGGCAACTGGAAGATGAACCTCAACCACGCCGAGGCCGTCGTCCTCGTGCAGAAGCTCGCCTGGACGCTGTCCGACAAGCGGCACGACTACGGCAAGGTCGAGGTCGCGGTGATCCCGCCGTTCACCGACATCCGCTCGGTGCAGACCCTCGTCGACGGGGACCGCCTCTCGATCCGCTACGGCGCGCAGGACGTCTCCCAGCACGCCGGCGGCGCCTACACCGGCGAGATCTCCGCGGCGATGCTCGCCAAGCTGGGCTGCTCCTACGTCGTGGTCGGGCACTCCGAGCGACGGCAGTACCACGGCGAGACGGACGCGGTCGTCAACGCCAAGGCCAAGGCCGCGCTGGCCGAGAAGATCACCCCCATCGTGTGCGTCGGCGAGGGCCTCGAGGTCCGCCAGGCCGGCGAGCACGTCGCCTACACCAACGCCCAGGTCGAGGGCTCCCTCGACGGGCTGACCAAGAAGCAGGTCGCCGGGCTGGTGATCGCCTACGAGCCGGTCTGGGCGATCGGCACCGGCGAGGTCGCCACCCCCGACGACGCGCAGGAGGTCTGCGCCGCCATCCGCGAGCAGGTCCGCAAGAGCCACGGCGACGAGGCCGCGGACGCGGTCCGGATCCTCTACGGCGGCTCGGTGAAGGCCGCGAACGTGGCGGGCATCATGGCCAAGGCCGACGTCGACGGCGCCCTCGTGGGTGGTGCGAGCCTGGAGGCCGACGAGTTCGGGGGAATCTGCCGGTTCTACGACATGCCGGTGCTGTCCTAGCACCAGGCCTGACGTAGGATTCCTCGCGTGTCGACGCTTCTGACTGTGCTGCTCGTGATCACGAGCCTGATCCTCATCCTGCTCGTGCTGCTGCACAAGGGTCGGGGCGGCGGCCTCTCGGACATGTTCGGTGGCGGCGTGTCGAGCTCGCTCGGCGGGTCGTCGGTCGCCGAGCGCAACCTCGATCGGTTCACGATCGGGATCGGCGTCATCTGGTTCGCCTGCGTCATCGCGCTGGGCCTCCTGCTCGCCTATCAGAACTGACTTCACACACACGTCGTGCAACCGACCCGGACAGCGCCGGGTCGTCCGAGGGCTTGAGGAGAGAATCCGTTGGCTGGTGGTGGGAACGCGATCCGCGGTAGTCGCGTCGGTGCGGGTCCGATGGGCGAGGCCGAGCGCGGCGAGGCCGCGCCTCGTCAGGCGGTCACGTACTTCTGTGCGAACGACCACCGTTCGGTGATCACCTTCTCCGTCGAGGCGTCCGTCCCGGACTCCTGGGACTGCCCGAAGTGCGGGCTTCCCGCGGGCCTCGACTCGGAGAACGCTCCGCCGGCGCCGAAGATCGAGCCGTACAAGACGCACCTGGCCTACGTGAAGGAGCGTCGCTCCGACAAGGAGGCCGAGGTCATCCTCGACGAGGCCATCCAGCTGCTCCGCTCGCGCCGCAAGTCCGGCGAGATCATCTTCTGACGCTTCACGCCAACGGCCCCGGCGCCGGCCTCCTGCGGGAGAGCCGGGCACCGGGGCCGTTGACGTCGTGGCGGACTGGGGGGATCAGGACAGGTAGCGCCCGTCGCGGGCCACGACCGAACCGGCCTTGATCACGACCTCGCGCACCGGCACCCGCGCGACCGCCTCGGCCGTGCAGCGGGCCCGGACCAGGACGAGGTCGGCCAGGTCGCCCACGCCCAGCCCGTAGTCCTCCAGGCCGAGCATCCTCGCGGCACCGGTGGTCGCCGTCGCCAGTGCCTGCTGGAGGCCGGCTTCGGTGCGCACCGAGTTGCGATAGCCGACGAGCATCGCCCGCCGGAGCATGTCGCCGTCGCCGTAGGGGCCCCACAGGTCGTTGATCCCGTCGCTGCCGGACGCGAAGGTCACGCCGGCGGCCGCGAGCTTGGCGAGCGAGGGGACCGGTACGTCGTACACGGCCGCCGAGACGATCGCGACGCCCGCCTCGGCGAACCGCTCGATGAGGGCGTCCTGGGTCGGCTCGTGGGCGAGGCCGAACGCGTGGCTGATCGCGACCTTGCCGGCCAGGCCGTACGCCGTCGTCCGGTCCACGATCTGTGCCATCTCCCAGGCGCCGAGGGCCCCGGAGTCGTGGAGGTGGATGTCGATCCCGCACGCCGTCCGGGCGGCGAGGTCGAAGATCGCGTCGAGGTGCTCGAGGGGAGCACCGTCGAACCCGGCCGGGTCGATGCCGCCGATCGTGCTCGCGCCGGCGGCGACCGCGTCCTCGAGCAGCGCCAGCGTTCCCGGGTTCGAGATCAGGCCGCCCTGGGGGAAGGCGACCTGCTCGATGGTGACGCTGTCGGCGTACCTGTTCGCGACGTCGGCGACGACCTCGACCCCACGGGTGCCGACGCCGGGATCGACGTCGGAGTGGGTGCGGATGTGCGTCGTGCCCGCGCCGACCATGGTCTCGACCAGCGCCGAGACGTAGTCGCCGCGCGGCAGGCCGTACCGGTCGCGCACCGCACGCTCGTGGGCGATGCGCTCGTGCACCGAGCCGAGCTCGGGCACAGGCACCCACGGGCCGGAGTAGAGCGTCTTGTCGATGTGCGCGTGCGCGTCGACCAGGCCCGGGAGGGCGAGCAGCCCAGTGGCGTCGATGGTCTCGACGCCACCGCCGGGGGCGCCCGCCTGGGGCGTATCGGCTGTGGGTACGACGGCTGCGATCCGCTGGTCCTCGATGGTGAGGGTGACGGGCGCGTCGTGGCCCTCGAGGGTCAGGTTCTCCAGGCGCAGGCTCACGCCGCGACTCCTTCCGGCGTCTTCTCCTCCGCGACGTCGCTGGCGACCACCAGCGAGCCGACGACGGTGACGGTCAGGTTGACCGCGAGGGCGACGAAGCCGATGTTGCAGCCGAGCACGATCGGCGTGCTGGTCAGCACCGACCAGGCGACCAGGCCGAGCCCGACGGCTGCACCCGCCATGGTCGCGGCGGTGCTGAGACGCTTCCAGAACAGGCCGAGAAGGACCGCCGGCACGAACTGCGAGACGCCGACCTGGCCGATCTGGAGCAGGTTGACGAGCAGCGTCGGCGCGGTGAGCGCGATGGTCAGGCTCACGCCCATCACGACCAGCACCATGATCCGCGACATCCGCAGGACGCTGCCGTCGGAGGCGTTCGGGGCGAAGGCGTCCCGGAAGACGTTCTTCGACAGCTGGGTCGCCGACTGGAGCACCAGCAGGCTGACCGGAACGATCGCAGCGAGGGCACCACCGGCGCCGACGACGCCGACCAGCCACGGCGGCAGGGTCTCGACGGTCAGGTTCAGCAGCACGCCGTTGCTGGCCGGGCCCTGGATGCCGGGGATGACCAGCAGCGCGGTGAGGCCGACGAGGACGGGCAGGAACAGCAGCACGCTGTAGAACGGCAGGAAGACCATGTTGCGCCGTACCGTGTGCTCGGACTTCGCCGAGAAGATCGCTGCGGTCGAGTGCGGGAACATGAAGAAGGCGAGTCCCGACCCGATCAGGGTGGTCATCATCCACAGCGAGGTGTGCTGCTCGGTCAGCCCGTTGAGCGCGAGCAGCCCGGGGTGCTGGTCCTGGACCTTGTCGACCACGCTCGCGTAGGAGCCGAAGTAGTGCAGCGGGATCCAGACGCCGACGATGACGATGGCGGCGACCATCAAGATGTCCTTGAGGATCGAGACCAGGGCCGTCGCGTGCATGCCGGAGAGGTAGACGAACACGGCGACCACCGCGAAGGCGACCAGCATGCTGGCCTCGCGGGGGAGGGCGCCCTTCGTGGTGACCTCGAGGATCTGCCCGAAGCCGAGGAGCTGGATCTCGATGTAGGGGATCATGAAGGCCACGCCGACGACGCCGAACAGGGCACCGATCCACCGGCTGTTGAAGCGGTGGGCGAAGTAGTCGGCCTGGGTCATCAGCCCGTGGTCGTTGGCGTAGCGCCACAGCCGGGGCAGGTACAGGTACCCGAGGCACATCGCGATGGTGCCGTACGCCGTGGTCCACATCGCCGCGGCGCCGAGGCTGTACGCGCCACCCGACGCGCCGAGGAAGGTGGCGGTCGAGTAGATCTCGCCGGCAGCGAGGACCCAGAACAGCACGGTGCCGAAGGAGCGGCCGCCGATGCTCCAGCTCGCGAGGTCGCCGCTCACGGCGCGTCGTCGCGACATGATGCCGATCAGCGCGGCGGCAGCGAGGGTGATGACGATGATCGCGGCGGCCATCAGAGGTCGCCTCCCTCGTGGCGCCGGTTGATCAGGTCGGCGGCCAGCACGAACAGCGGGCCGACGAGCACCCAGAACAGGAACCACGTCCCGATCGCGGGCAGCGGACCGATCCGGTGGTCGCCCGCGAAGGCGGGCACGCCGGCGATCAGCACGACCACCGGGACCAGGGGGAGCACCCCTGCGAGTTTCTTGGACATCTGTGACGCTCCTGGGTATTTGGTATACCAACTCTGGTATACCAGCGACCATAGGTCTAGGATGCGTCGTTGTAAAGGGGTTCGGGCGAGCGAGGTCGCACTGACGGCGTCGACCGTCCGGACGGGACCGGAGGTGGGATGAGCACGCTGGCCGACATCGGGGGTGCGCACCGCTCGCTGAGCGACGAGGTGACCGCCGCCGTGCGTGAGCTCATCGTCACGGGCGAGGTCGGGCCCGGGGCCCGGCTGCACGAGCGCAACCTCTCGGCCGAGCTCAACGTCTCCAGGGTGCCCGTGCGCGAGGCGATCCTGCGGCTCGCCGTCGAGGGCCTGGTCCGCGTCGAGCCGCGCCGGGGAGCGTTCGCGACGGAGGTCGACGACGCCGCGGTCCAGGAGGTGTTCGACGCGCGCGAGGTTCTCGAGTCCCGCCTGGCCGCGTTCGCGGCCGAGCGGCGCACGGACGCCGACCTCGCGCTGCTGCGCTCGTTCCTGGTCACCGACGTGCCGTCCGAGGCGAGCGAGCACCGCCGGATCGACGCCGGCTTCCACCAGGCGCTCATCGACGCCGCGCACCACGAGGTGCTGGCCCGGCTGATGGAGCCGCTGCAGCACCACGTGCGCCGCCTGTTCTGGATCACCGGCGGGCGCACGGGGGTGGACATGGAGGGCCACCACGAGGAGATCGTGGACGCCGTCGCGGCGGGGGACCCGAGGCTGGCATCGCGGCGCGCGCGGGACCACGTCCGGGCCGTGCGCCGGGCGACCTCCGGGATGCTGCCGGGTTAGGGCAGGCCGGCTAGAGCTGGCCGGCGGCGTCGCGGTCCAGGAACCAGATCGTCTCGGCCGCGCCGGTGACGCCCCGGGCGGGCGTCTCGGCGACCGAGCCCTCCTCGGCGAGCGCCCGGCGCACGGCGTCGGCCTTGGCCTCGCCGCTCGCCAGGAACCACACCGACTGCGACCGGTTGAGGGCCTCGAAGGTGAGGCTGACCCGCTCGGGCGGCGGCTTGGGGGAGTCGTGCACGCCGACGGTGATCGCGGAGGTCGTCTCGAGGGCGGGATGGCCCGGGAACAGCGAGGCGACGTGGCCGTCCGGGCCGACGCCGAGCATCAGCACGTCGAAGTCGCCGATGCCCTGGGCGCGGAAGGTGTCGGCGTACGCCGTCGCGGACTCCTCGACCGAGCCGACCTCCGAGGACGCCGGCGCGGTGTGCACCCGGTGGGCGCCGACCTCGTCGAGGAAGGCGGCCCGGGCTTGGTTGACGTTGCGGTCGGCGGAGTCGGCCGGGACGAAGCGCTCGTCACCGAACCAGAGCACCACGGCGCCCCAGTCGACTCCGGAGGCCGGGGCGAGACGGGCGATCTCGCGGTGCACGGCGTCGGCGATGGTGCCGCCGGTGAGCCCGACGTTCGGGACGTGGCCGGCCGCCTGCGCGTCGGCGACCCGGTTGAGGAGCTCGCCGGCGACAGCGGTCGCGAGCGTCTCGGCGTCGGGGTGGACCTCGACGAGGGGCGGCGGGGTCTCGGTCATCGTGTGCGCTGCTCCCGGTAGTAGTCGATCATCGCGCGGGTGGACGCGTCCTGCTCGGCCAGCACGGCGGCGTCGCCCGCGAGGCCCGGCGCGATCTGGAGCGCGAGCTGCTTGCCGAGCTCGACACCCCACTGGTCGAAGCTGTCGATGCCCCACACGGCGCCCTGGGTGAAGGTGATGTGCTCGTAGAGCGCGATCAGCTGGCCGAGCACGGAGGGGGTCAGTGAGGGCGCCATGATCGAGGTCGTCGGCCGGTTGCCGGAGAACACCCGGGCCGGCACGATCCCCTCGGGCGTCCCCTCCGCGCGGACCTCGTCAGCCGTCTTGCCGAACGCCAGCGCCTTCGTCTGGGCCAGGAAGTTGGCGAGCAGCAGCTCGTGCACGTCGGTCTCGCCGTCGGTGAGCGGGTACGCCGGCGAGGCGAACCCGATGAAGTCAGCGGGGATCAGCCGCGTGCCCTGGTGGATGAGCTGGTAGAACGCGTGCTGTCCGTTGGTGCCGGGCTCGCCCCAGAACACCTCGCCGGTGTCGGTGGTGACGGGGGAGCCGTCCCAGCGCACGCTCTTGCCGTTGGACTCCATGGTGAGCTGCTGGAGGTACGCCGGGAACCGGTGCAGCAGCTGCGAGTAGGGCAGCACCGCGTGCGACTGGGCGCCGAGGAAGTTGGTGTACCAGACGTTCAGCAGGCCCATCAGGACCGGCACGTTCTGCTCGATCGGCGCGGACACGAAGTGGTTGTCGATGGCCCGGAAGCCGCCGAGGAAATCCTCGAACCGCTCCGGCCCGATCGCGACGGCGAGCGACGTGCCGATGGCGGAGTCGACGGAGTAGCGCCCGCCGACCCAGTCCCAGAACCCGAACGCGTTGGCCGGGTCGATGCCGAAGGCCGCGACCTTGTCGAGCGCCGTGGAGACGGCGACGAAGTGGCGCGACACCGCCTCGTCGCCGGCGCCCAGGCCCTCGAGCAGCCAGGCCCGGCACAGACGGGCGTTCGTGAGCGTCTCCAGGGTCCCGAAGGTCTTGCTGGACACGATGAACAGGGTCGTTGCCGGGTCGAGGCCCGCCAGCTCCTGCGCCGCGTCGGTCGGGTCGATGTTGCTGATGAAACGGCACTCGAGGCCGGCTTGGACGTACGGCTTGAGGGCCTCGTAGGCCATCACCGGTCCGAGGTCGGAGCCGCCGATGCCGATGTTGACCACCGTGCGGATCGGCTGGCCCGTGAAGCCGCGCCAGGCGCCGGAGCGGACGTCGTCGGCGAAGGCGTACACCCGGCGCAGCACGGCTTGGACCTGCTCCACGACGTCGGCGCCGCCGACCTCCAGGTCGGAGCCGGCCGCACGCCGCAGGGCGGTGTGCAGCACGGCGCGGTCCTCGGTGACGTTGATGTGCTCGCCGCGGAACATCGCGTCGCGCTGTGCGGCGAGCTCGATCTCGGCAGCCAGCGCCTGGAGCGCCTTCCAGATCTCCGGGGTGACCAGGTTCTTGGACAGGTCGACGCGCAGGTCGCCGGCCTGCACCGTGGACCGCGCGACCCACTCGGGGTCGGCGAGCATCCGGCGCAGATCGGGCTCGAAGCCCGAGGCCAGCTCGGCGAGCCGGCGCCAGGCCTCGGTCGTGGTCGGGTCGACGGGAGCCGCGCCCACCGGGGTCAGGCTCCGGCCTCGCCCGACGTCGCCGCCATCTGCGCCTCGACGGTGGCGACCAGCTCGGTCCAGGAGACCTTGAACTTGTCGACGCCCTCGGTCTCGAGGACCAGGAACACGTCGTCGAGGTCGACGCCGACGGCGGCGAGGCTGTCGAAGACCCCCTGGGCCTCGGCCGCCCTGCCGGTGACCTGGTCGCCGGTGACCTCGCCGTGGTCGGCGAAGGCCTGCAGCGTCTTCTCCGGCATCGTGTTGACCGTGTCGGCCACCACGAGGTCGGTGACGTAGAGGGTGTCGGAGTACGCCGGGTTCTTCACGCCGGTCGAGGCCCACAGCGGCCGCTGCGGGTGGGCGCCGGCCGCGGCGAGCGCCTGCCAGCGCGGGGAGGCGATGACCTCCTCGAATGCGGCGTAGGCGAGCCGGGCGTTGGCGACGGCGGCCTGGCCGCGCAGGGCGAGCGCCTCGTCGGTGCCGATCTTCTCCAGGCGCGCGTCGATCTCGGTGTCGACGCGCGAGACGAAGAAGGAGGCGACCGACTGGATCGTGCCGAGGTCGATGCCCGCGGCCTGCGCCTGCTCAAGGCCGGCGAGGTAGGCGTCCATGACCGCGCGGTAACGCTCGACGGAGAAGATGAGGGTCACGTTGACGCTGATCCCGGCCGCGATGGTCGCCGTGATCGCCGGCAGGCCCTCGACGGTGGCGGGGATCTTGATCAGCGCGTTCGGCCGGTCGACCGAGGCCCACAGCCGCCGCGCCGACGCGATGGTGGCGTCCGTGTCGTTGGCGAGGGTGGGCTCCACCTCGATGGAGACGCGACCGTCGGCGGGGTGGCCGGCCGCCACGGGGGCGAGCACGTCGCAGGCGTTGCGGACGTCGTCGGTGGTGAGCGCGAAGATCACGCCGTCCACGCCCACGCCGCCCTCGACCAGCTGACGCACCTGGGCGTCGTACCGCTCACCGTTGGCGATGGCGCTGGCGAAGATGGTCGGGTTGGTCGTCACGCCGACGACCGAGCGCTCGCGCACGAGGTCGGCGAGGTTGCCGGTCTCGATCCGCTCGCGGGACAGGTCGTCGAGCCAGATGGACACCCCCGCGTCAGCGAGGGCCTTCAGTCGATCAGTCATCGGTTCCTCCTTCTGCGGTGGCTTCTGTGGGGGTGGTGCCCGGTTCAGTCCCGGGCAGCCGCCGCGATGCTCTCCCGAGCGGCCTGGACGACCGCCTCGGGGGTGAACCCGAACTCGCGGAACAGGGTCGCTGCGTCGGCACTCGCACCGTAGTGCTCGATGCTGACGATGCGGCCCTTGTCGCCGACGTACTCGCGCCAACCCTGCTTGATGCCGGCCTCGACCGAGACCCGCGCCTTGACGGTCGGCGGGATCACGCTGTCGCGGTAGGCCTGGGTCTGCGCGTCGAACCACTCGAGGCAGGGCATCGAGACCACGCGGGCGTTGATGCCCTCGGCGGAGAGCTGCGCACGGGCCGCGACGGCGTACTGCACCTCGGAGCCGGTCGCGAGCAGCACGACGTCGGGCTGGCCGCCCTCGGCCTCGAGCAGCACGTAGCCGCCCTTGGCGACGTCGTCGGTGGTCGCGTAGCCCTCGGTGCCGCGGGGGAAGGTCGGCACGTTCTGGCGGCTGAGGATCAGGCCGGCCGGGCGGTCGTTGTTGCGCAGGACCTGCAACCAGGCGGCGGCGGTCTCGTTGGCGTCGGCGGGCCGGACGACGTCGAGGCCGGGGATCGCGCGCAGGGCGGCGAGGTGCTCGATCGGCTGGTGCGTCGGGCCGTCCTCGCCCAGGCCGATGGAGTCGTGGGTCCACACGTGGACGACCGGCGCGCCCATCAGGGCGCCGACGCGGACCGCGCCCCGCATGTAGTCGGAGAAGGTGAGGAAGGTGCCGCCGAAGACGCGGGTGCCGCCGTGGACCGCGATGCCGTTCATGATCGAGCCCATGGCGTGCTCGCGGATGCCGAAGTGCAGGACGCGGCCCTGGTAGGGGTCGGCCGGCCACTCCTCGACGCCGCGGTCGAGCGGGAGGAAGGACCTCGCGTCCTTGATGGTCGTGTTGTTGGAGCCGGCGAGGTCGGCGGAGCCGCCCCACAGCTCGGGCATGGCCCCGGCGATGGCGTTGATGACCTTCCCGGACGCGGCGCGGGTGGCGACCCCCTTGGCGTCGGCCTCGAAGACCGGCAGGGTCTCCTCGATGCCGTCGGGCAGGCGGCGGTCCTTCATCCGGTGCAGCAGCGCGGCCTGCTCCGGGTTCGCCTCGGCCCACGCGTCGCGCTCGGCCGTCCACTTGGTCTGCCACGCCTTGCCGCGCTCGACCAGGCCTCGGGTGTGGGCCAGCACGTCGGCCGGCACCTCGAAGGACTTGTCCGGGTCGAAGCCCAGCACCTGCTTGGTCGCGGCCACCTCGTCGGCGCCGAGCGCGGAGCCGTGCGCGGCCTCGGTGTTCTGAGCGTTGGGGGCAGGCCAGGCGATGACCGTCTTGAGGACGATCAGGGACGGCTTGTCGGTGACCTCGTCGGCGGCCTTGAGCGCAGCGTGCAGGGCCGGCACGTCCTCCTCGTAGTGGGCGAGGTCGTTGTGGTCGTTGCCGGTCCAGTCGACGGTCTGGACGTGCCAGCCGTAGGCCTCGTAGCGCTTGGCGACGTCCTCGTTGAACGCGATGTGGGTGTCACCCTCGATCGAGATCCGGTTGGCGTCGTAGACGACCGTGAGGTTCCCGAGCTCCTGGGTGCCGGCGATCGAGGACGCCTCGCTGCTCACGCCCTCCTCGAGGTCGCCGTCGGAGGCGAGCACGTAGACGTGGTGGTCGAAGATCGAGGGGCCGTCGCCGGCGTTCGGGTCGAGCAGGCCCTTCTCGCGGCGCGCCGCCATCGCCATGCCGACCGCGTTGGCGACACCCTGGCCGAGCGGACCGGTGGTGACCTCGACGCCGGCGGTGTGGCCGTACTCCGGGTGCCCGGGGGTCTTGCTGCCCCAGGTGCGCAGCGCCTCGAGGTCGCCGAGCTCGAGGCCGAAGCCGCCGAGGAAGAGCTGGGTGTAGAGCGTGATCGAGGAGTGGCCGCAGGACAGGACGAACCGGTCCCGGGCGATCCACGCGGGGTCGGCGGGGTCGTGCCGCATGACCTTCTGGAACAGCAGGTAGGCGGCGGGAGCCAGGCTCATCGCCGTACCCGGGTGGCCGTTTCCGACCTTCTGCACGGCGTCCATCGCGAGGACGCGGGCGGTGTCAACAGCCTTGCGGTCGAGGTCGGTCCACTCGAGCTCCGGGATCATGGCTCCGAGCCTACCGAGCGGCGTGGCGAGCACGACACCGGCTCGGTGCCGGACCCGGGACCCGGTCGGGCTACACTCGGACCGCTTTCCGTCTCTGCTTGCAAGGCCCCGAGGAACATTGCCGTGACCTACGTCGACCCGACCAGCCCCGAGCTGCTGTCCGGTGACGAGGGACCGCAGAAGGCGACCTTCCGCGACGTCGTGATGGCCTACGTCGGCCTGACCAAGCCGCGCGTCATCGAGCTGCTGCTCCTGACGACCGTGCCGGTCATGTTCTTCGCGGCGCGCGGCGTGCCCGCCCTGGGGCTCGTGGTGGCCACCGTCATCGGCGGCACCCTGTCCGCGGGATCGGCGTCGGTCTTCAACTGCGTCTACGACCGCGACATCGACGAGCAGATGCGTCGTACCCGTCGCCGGGCGCTGCCGCGCCACATCGTGTCGCCGGGCGCCGCGCTGGTCTTCGGTGTGGTCCTCGGCGTGCTGTCGACCGTGATCCTGTGGGCGTGGGTCAACCCGCTCTCGGCGATCCTGTCGGTCAGCGCCAACGCGTTCTACGTGTTCGTCTACACGATGCTCCTCAAGCGTCGTACGACCCAGAACATCGTCTGGGGCGGCATCGCCGGCTGCTTCCCGGCCCTGATCGGCTGGACCGCCGTGACCGGCGAGCTCTCGTGGGTGCCCGTGGTGCTGTTCCTCGTGGTGTTCTTCTGGACGCCCCCGCACACGTGGGCGCTCGCGCTGCGCTACCGCGAGGACTACGCCCAGGTCGACGTCCCGATGCTGCCGGTGGTCAAGCCGGCCCGGACCGTCGCGTTGCAGATCGTCGTCTACTCGTGGGTGATGGTCGCGACCTCGCTGGTCCTGTGGCCGGTCGCCGACACCGGCCCGGTGTACCCCATCGCCGCCGCCGTCCTGGGTGCGGTGTTCCTCGCCCAGGCCCACGGCCTCCACCGCCGCGCCCGGACCTCCGACGAGCTGAGCATCCTCCAGCCGATGCGACTCTTCCACTCGTCGAACCTGTACCTGTCGCTGCTGTTCGTCGCGGTGGCCATCGACCCGCTGCTGCACTGATCGGCCGGGGTCGCCCGCTCGGCGGGTGTGGCTCGGCGAAGTGGTCAGACCAGTCGGGGATTGGGCACAGACCGCATGCCCGGGGCCCGAATTGTTGCGGTTTGGGACCAAACCGCAATCGCGGGCGCCTTGCTCCACGAGCGCCCGGTCCTCGTCGGCGCCGGGCCGGCTGCCGTTGTCGAGGTGGTCGGACCAGTTGGCGATTGGGCACAAACCGCATGTCCAGAGCCCGAATTGTTGCGGTTTGGGACCAAACCGCAACGCCAGAGGGTCCGCTCAGCGGAACAGGCGCCCCCGGAGCCCCGGCGGCTCAGGCCCGGGGGCGAGTGGTGACGACCACGCGGGCGAGGCCGGCGGCGACGAGGGCGGCGCCGAGCATGTGCGTCCCGACGAGGATCTCGGGCAGGTCGGTGAAGAACTGGACGTAGCCGAGCAGGCCCTGGGCGAGCTCGACGCCGAGGAGCACGCCCGCGAACGTGGCGACCCAGCGGTCGCCGTGGCGGCGCGCGACGAGCAGCAGGGAGAGAGTCAGCACGACGAGGACGCCGACCGAGACGCCGTGGACGTGGGAGACGACCTCCGGGTCGAGTCCGGTACGACGGGAGTCCAGGTCGCCGGAGTGGGGCCCGGAGCCGGTGACCACCGTGCCGAGCCAGAGCACGACCCAGCCGGCGGCGAACGTCGCCCACGCGAGCCGCCGGGTGACGTCGGAGGCGATCGACCGGGTGGGGCCGGTCAGGTCGTCGACCAGCCACACGCACACGCCGACCATCGCCATCGAGACGAGCAGGTGGAAGGCGACGATCCACGGGTTGAGGTCGGTGAGCACGGTGATGCCGCCGACGATCGCCTGGGCGGGAATGCCGCCGAGCACGACCAGGGCCAGCGCGCGCACCCGGCCGGCCCGCCGCCACGCCGCGACCACGCACGCGAGCGCGATGACGAGCAGCACGTAGGTCAGCAGCCGGTTGCCGAACTCGATCACGCCGTGGATGCCGAGTGCGCTGTGCGCGGTGTAGGACTCGTCGGTGCACTTGGGCCAGGTCGGGCAGCCCAGGCCGGAGGCGGTCAGCCGTACGGCGCCGCCGGTCACCACGATCACGATGTTGGCGACCAGGTTCGCCCACGCCAGCGGCACCAGCCGCGTCTCCAACCCGCGCTGGACGTCGGTCAGTCGGGTCGCGGTGCTCACGGTCACTCCCACTTGAAGGTTCGGGCGGTCAGGGCGGAGCCGAGGACGGTCCAGGCGGCCAGTACCACGAGGTCGCGGACGGCGACCGCGCCGTCGCACGCGGAGCGGACCGCCTCGCCGAGCGCGCCCGAGGGCAGCCAGCGCACGACGTCGCCGAGCCCGCCGTACAGCGACGCGGGCAGGATGACGGCGCCGCCGGCGAGCAGCAGCAGGTAGACCAGGTTCGCGGCGGCGAGGGTGGCCTCGGCGCGCAGCGAGCCCGCGAGGAGCATGCCGAGCGAGGCGAACGCGGCGGTCCCGAAGAGCGCTGCGACCACGAGGAGGAGCACGCCGCCGACCCCCGACGGACCGGACCAGCCCAGGGCCAGGCCGACGCCGCCGATCACGACGAACTGGAAGACCTCGACGAGCAGCAGGGCGAGCACCTTGCCGCCGAGCAGCGTGGCGCGGGACAGGGGAGCGGTGCCGAGGCGCTTGAGGACGCCGTAGCGACGCTCGAAGCCGGTGGCGATCGCCAGCGACGTGAACGCGGTCGACATCACCGCGAGCGCCAGCACGCCGGGCGTGAGCACGTCGATCGGGCGCCCGTCGAGGTCGAAGCCGACCCGCTCGACACCGCGGACCGAGCCGACCAGCACGATCACCGGGATCACGACGGCCAGCAGCAGCTGCTCGCCGTTGCGCAGCATCAGCCGTGCCTCCATGCCGGCCTGCGTGACGAGCTGGCGGACGACGGGCGCGGCGCCGGGGGCCGGCGCGAACGTGTTCACAGCGACTCCCGGCCGGTCAGCTCGAGGAAGACGTCCTCGAGGTTGCGCTGCCCCAGCGACAGCGACTCGGGCAGCACGTCGTGGGCCGCGCACCACGCGGCCACGGTGGCGAGGGTGGTGCTGTCGGCGGGGCCGGACAGCTGCAGGCTGAGCGGGTCGAGCACGGTCAGCTCGGTGCCGTCGCCCAACGACCGGACCAGCTCCTCGGGAGCGCCCGGGGGGAACGGCTGGGTGACGACGATCCGGATCGTGGCGACGGTGCCGCCGCGGGTCAGCTCGAGCGGCGTACCGCTGGCGACGAGGCGGCCGCGGTCCAAGATGTGCACCCGGTCGGCGAGCCGCTCGGCCTCCTCGAGGTAGTGCGTGGTCAGCACGACGGTCACACCGTCGGCGCGCAGCTCCTCGAGCAGCTCCCACACCGCGCGGCGGATCTGCGGGTCCATGCCGGCGGTGGGCTCGTCGACGAACACCAGCTCCGGGCGTCCGATCAGCGCGAGGGCGAGGCCCAGGCGCTGCTGCTGGCCGCCGGAGAGCCGTCGGTACGGCGTGCGCCCGCACTCGTGCAGCGCGAGCCGCTCCATGAGCAGACCGACGTCCTGCGGCTGGGCGTGCAGCCGGGCGAAGTGCCGCAGCATCTCCTCGGCGCGGGCGCCGCTCCAGGCACCGCCGGACTGCAGCATCACGCCGATCCGCGGCAGCAGCTCGGAGCGCTGGCGCACCGGGTCCAGGCCGAGCACCCGTACGGTGCCGCCCTGGGCGCGACGGTAGCCCTCGCAGGTCTCGAGGGTGGTGGTCTTGCCGGCCCCGTTGGGGCCGAGGACGGCGGTGATGGTGCCGCGCTCGACGGTGAGCGACAGGCCGTCGACGGCGACCGTGTCGCCGTACCTCATCACCAGTCCGTCGACCTCGACAGCAAGGTCAGCAGCGTGAGGCACGGCGACAGTCTAGGAACGCCCGTTCAGAGTCCGTCGGGCAGGGCCAGCGGGGCGAGATCGGCGAACACGTCGCCCGGTCCCGGGTTGGCCGGAGCGCTCGCGCCGCCGAAGTGACGCACGACACCCCACACCGCGTTCAGCGCGGTCGTGACGGCACCCTCGGCCCACCCGGCGGTCCACGAGATGTCGTCACCGGCGAGGAAGATGCCGCGCCGGTGGGCGGGCAGGTCGTCCTGCACGAAGTGCGAGAACAGCCGCCGCTGGTAGCGGTAGTGGCCGGGCAGGTTGGCCTTGAACGCGCCCATGAAGTTGGGGTCGGACTCCCACGAGACGGTGATCGGGTCGCCCACGATGTGCGAGGCGATGTCGACGCCCGGGTAGATCTTGCGCAGCGAGTGCAGCTGCAGCCGGACCCGCTCCTCGACCGGCAGCGCCAGCCACTTCAGGGCGTCGTCGTTCCAGGTGTAGGACAGGCAGATCGAGGCGGCGCCGTCGTCCTCGAGCAGGTACGTCGCCCGGTTCAGCCGGTCGGTGAGCGTCATGCTCATCACGTCGCGCCCGGTCTGCGGGTCGACGTCCTTCCAGAACGGCCGGTCGACGCGCACGAAGGTCTTCGACGACTGCATGTAGTGGGTGCGCTCCATCGCCATCCACAGGTCGGGGGAGAAGAGCGACTCGTCGACGTCGATCCGCGCGGACAGCAGCCAGACCTGGCAGGTGACCACGACGGCGTCGTACGAGCGGGTGCTGCCCCAGCGGTCGGTGACCTCGAACCGCTCGTCGTCGGCCGGGTCGCGCGCGATCCGGGCGACCCCGGGCAGCGGGGAGCCGCCGTGCAGGCTCTCCAGCGTGGTGCCGGCGGGCCAGTACGCGCAGTCGGGCGCGTCCTGCCACAGCCCGACGGGCAGCTGCTGCGCGCCGCCGTGGATCATCTGGTGGTCCTCGTCGGCGTTGGTGAAGATCACCCGCAGGATCTCCAGCATCGAGTTCGGGAAGTCGGTGTCCCAGCCGCCGGTGCCGAAGCCGACCTGCCCGAACACCTCGCGGTGGCGGAAGCTGCGCGAGCCGAACGCCTTGCTGTTGGCGAGGAAGCCGGAGAACGTCTCCTCGTCGAGGGTGAGCACGAGCTCGTTCCACAGCTCCTTGAGGCGCGGTACGTCGCGTTCCGCGATCGCCCGCTGCATGTCGGCGAAGCCGACCTCGCCGAGCGCCTCGTGCCAGGCGTCGGCGACGTCCTTGAGGAAGGCCGGCAGGTCGTCGTACCCGCGGGCGTAGAACGACTCGCCACCCAGCTCGACCACGGTGCTCGGGGTCGCCTCGGACAGCGGGTTCGGGAACGGCGAGGTCCGCAGCCCGAGCCGGTCGATGTAGTGGAACAGCGCTCGCGAGGAGAGCGGGAAGCGCATCCCGCCGAGCTCGGCGATCGGGCCGTGCGCGCCGCCGAACGGCTGGGAGCGCAGCCGGCCGCCGATCTGGTCGGCCTCGTAGACGACCGGCTTGAGACCCAGGCGCATCAGCTCGTAGGCGGTGACCATGCCCGAGAGGCCGCCGCCGATGATCGCGACCTCGCGGCCGTGGTGCTCGGTGGGCACCGAGCCGAGGCCGTCGGGGTGGGCCAGGTGCTCGTCGTACCCGAACGGGAAGTCGGGGCCGAGCATCGTCACCGGGGCGGGGACGGTGTGGGCGGGGTCCGGCGTCGTCTGTCCGGTCGTCATCGGGTCAGGCCTCCGTAGACCTCGGGCCGGCGGTCGGCCAGGTGGGTGTTGGCGCGGCGCGCGTCGTCGAGCGCAGCGGAGGTGAGGGTGCCGACCACGAGTCCGGGCCGGTCGTCGGCGCGAGCCAGGTCGGCCCCGTCGGGACCGACCACGCAGCTCAGGCCGGTGTAGGTCAGGTCGTGCTCGGAACCGGCGCGGTTCGCGTAGGCGACCGCCATCTGGTTCTCGAAGGCGCGGGCCGGCACGATCAGGGTGCTCACGGCGTCGTACGGCGCCATCAGGGCGGTGGGGCAGGCCAGCAGGTCGGCGCCGGCGAGGGCGACCATCCGCACCTGCTCGGGGAACTCGACGTCGTAGCAGACCAGCAGCCCGACCCGGAAGCCGTCGACCTCGCCGACCGCGGGCGTCCCGTCGCCGGGCACGTAGGCACCGGCCTCGTCGGGACCGTAGAGGTGCGCCTTGCGGTGCCGGGCCAGCACGGTGCCGTCACGGTCGACCAGCTCGGCGGCGATGTGGACCTGCTCGCCGTCGCGCTCGGGCCAGCTCCACGCGATCGCCAGGCCGTGCTCGGCGGCGACGCCCGCGACGGCCCGGGCCATCGGGCCGCCGGCGGGCTCGGCCAGGTCGGCAGCCCGCGGTGCGATGTCGTAGCCGGTCAGGGTCAGCTCGGGGCACACGAGCAGCCGGGCGCCCCGCCCGGCCGCCTCGGCGGCGGCCGCGTCGAGCGCGGCGAGGGCCGCCGGTACGTCGAGCAGCGGCCCGTCGGGCTGCCAGGCGGCGACGACCAGCTCGTCGGCACGTGGAGTGTGGTTCACGGGCACCAACCTAGGGCGGCGACGGGACAAGATCGAGCGGTCTGGATTGCCGGAGTGCGGCGATCCCTTGCGTCGGATCCGGCCCGTACGGATGTTTGTTGCGTCAGGAACCGATGTCGGTCGGGAGGCTGCCCTGCTCGCGCCGCACGAGCGGCGAGAGCACCAGCTCGCTCTTGGTGCGCACCATGAACGGCTCGCTCGCGATCCGCTCCACGACCTGCTCGAAGTGGCGGATGTCGGAGGCGAGGATGTGCAAGATGGCGTCGGCCTCGCCGGTGACGGTGGACGCCGAGACGACCTCGGGGTGCTTGTCGACCGCCTTGAGGATCTCGCCGGGCGTCGTCGAGCCGCGGCAGTAGATCTCGACGTACCCCTCGGTCGACCAGCCGACGACCGACGGGTCGACCCGCACCGTGAAGCCGGCGATGGCGCCGGACGACACGAGCCGGTCGACCCGTCGCTTGACCGCGGGAGCGGACAGCCCGACGCGGTCGCCGATCTGCGCGAAGGTGGCGCGGCCGTCCTCGAGGAGGACGCCGATGATCAGGCGGTCGAGCTGGTCGAGCTGCATGCGCTCATTGTGGCGGAAGCACGGCGTGCGGGGCGGGCGCGTTGAGGCGCGAGTGCCGGCGTCCGTACCCGGCGTAGAGCGCCAGGCCGAGCACCATCCAGCCGACGAAGACGACCCAGGTCGAGGCTCCGAGGCTGAGCATGGCGTAGCAGCACAGCAGTGCTCCGGCGATCGGCACGACGGGCGCGAACGGCACCCGGAACGCCCGGGGCAGCTCGGGCCGCGTGCGGCGCAGGACCAGCACGGCGACGTTGACCAGCGCGAACGCGAACAGGGTGCCGATCGAGGTGGCGTTGGCGAGCTCGCCCAGCGGGATCGACGCGGCCAGCAGGCTGACGAAGAGGCCGACGACCAGCGTGTTGGTGCGCGGCACGCCGGTGCGCTGGTCGACTCGTGCGAACACCGGCGGGACCAGCCCGTCGCGTGCCATGGCGAACAGGATGCGGATCTGGCCGTAGAGGACCGTGAGCACCACGCTCGCGATCGCGACCACCGCGCCGAGGGACAGCAGCCCGACCACCAGCGAGCCGCCGCCCGCCTGGTCGACGATCCGGGCCAGGGCGGCCTCGGTCCCCTCGAACCGTCGCCACGGCATCGCGCCGACCGCGGCCAGGGCGACGAGGCAGTAGAGGAGCGTGACGATGCCGAGGGACAGCATGATCGCGCGGGGGAGGTCCCGCTGGGGGTCGCGCGCCTCCTCGCCCGCGGTCGATGCGGCGTCGAAGCCGATGTAGGAGAAGAACAAGGTGGCCGCGCCCGAGCTCATGCCCGCGAGGCCGAGCGGGAAGAGCGGCGTCAGGTTGCCGGCGCGGAACGCGGTGAACGCGATGGCGCAGAACAGC
This sequence comes from Nocardioides kongjuensis, assembly GCF_013409625.1. Taxonomy (NCBI): domain Bacteria; kingdom Bacillati; phylum Actinomycetota; class Actinomycetes; order Propionibacteriales; family Nocardioidaceae; genus Nocardioides; species Nocardioides kongjuensis. Next base: position 1,510,681 of record NZ_JACCBF010000001.1, on the reverse strand, counting down.
AGCAGCGCCAGGATCTTGATGACGACCATCGCCGTGTTGACCCGCGCGCTCTCGGTGACCCCGCGCAGCAGCACCAGGGTCGCGATCACGACGACGACCAGGGCCGGCACGTTGAAGTAGCCGCCGGCACCCGGGGGCTGGCTCCAGGCGTCGGGGATGGTCACGCCGATCGTGGCGTGGAGGAGCTCGTTGACGTACTGGCCCCAGCCGACCGCGACCGCGGCCACCGAGACGCCGTACTCGAGGATCAGGCACCAGCCGCAGACCCATGCGGCGAGCTCGCCCAGGGTGGCGTAGGAGTAGGAGTACGACGATCCCGCGGCCGGGATCATCCCGGCCAGCTCGGCGTAGGAGAGCGCCGAGAGCAGGGCGATGACACCCGCGAGCACGAAGGACACGACGACCGCCGGCCCCGCGACGGGGACGGCCTCGCCGAGCACGACGAAGATGCCCGTCCCGAGGGTGGCGCCGATGCTGATCGTGGTCAGGTGGCCGACGCCGAGGGTGCGGCGCAGCTGGCCGCCGGCGCCGGTGCCGGCGTCGGCGACGAGGCGTTCGACGGGCTTGCGGCGCAGGAGCTGGGTCCGCAGGGGAACCGACGGCGCCGTGGGCGCGGATGTGGCCGAGGTCGGGGTGGAAGTCACGACGGGAAACGGTACGGAGGGTGATCGCCGTCACGTAAGCACCGTCGATTGCGCTGCGGCACAAGAATCTTGCGCGAGCGTGCTCTCAGGCCTTGCTTTGTTCCACGACGACCGACCGGCCTACGCTGACCGCCGTGAATCCCTGGCTGTACGGCGCCGCGCTGGCCCTCGCCGGCGCCCTCGCCGTCCTCCTCGTGGTCGACCTGGTCCGCGACCGGGCCGCGCAGGACTCCCACTTCATCGGTCTGGCCCTCGTCGAGGTGGTGATGCTCGTGCAGCTGGTCGGGGGAGTCGTGGCGCTGGCCCGAACCGATCGCGAGGTCGAGGGGGCGGTGTTCGTCAGCTACCTGGTCACCAACCTCCTGGTGCCCGTCGTCGCCGCCTTCTTCGCGCTCGCCGAGCGCTCGCGGGTCGGTACGACGATCCTCCTGCTCGGTGTCGCGACCGTCGCCGGCCTCGAGGCCCGGCTGTGGGACGTGTGGGGTGGTCCGGGTGCCTGACCGGTCCGCCCAGCCCAGCCACCCGCTCTCGCAGGGCTGGGGCCGTGCCCTGGTCTTCGTCTACGGGCTGTTCGCCGTCGCCGCCACCGGCCGCTCCGCCGTCCAGCTCGGCCTGGAGCCGGGCAAGGCGCCCCTCGCGTACTCCCTCTCGCTCGTGGCGGCCGTCCTCTACCTGGTGGCCACGACGTGCCTCCTGCTCGGCGGCAGCACCGGCTGGCGGGTCGCCGGCATCGCGGTCACCGTCGAGCTGCTCGGCGTGCTCTCGGTCGGCACGCTCAGCTACGTCGCCACCGACCTGTTCCCCGACAAGACGGTGTGGTCGCACTTCGGCCAGGGCTACGGCTTCCTGCCGCTCGTGCTGCCGTTCGCCGGACTCGCCTGGTTGCGGCACACCAGCCCCGCCCGGGCGTAGTGGCGCTCGGAATGTCGCCGTTTGGTCCCAAACCGCAACATTTCGGCCCGATTCGTTGCGGTTTGGGACCAAACCGCATCACTTTGCGCCTGCTGGCCCCCGGGTAAGGCGACCCTTGCTTGAAGCCCCGGAAGCAATAACGGCACACTGGTGTTGTGGAATTCGTGACCGAGACTGACCAGCCGACGCGCCAGCGCGTCGCACGGTCGATCCTGGTCAACGGACCGTCCACCGCAGCGGCGCTCGCCGAGCGCCTGCAGCTGACGCCCGCGGCGGTGCGCCGTCACCTCGACCAGCTGCTCGCCGAGGGTGCGGTCGACGCGCGCGACCCCCGTCCGGTGGGCTCGCGCGGCCGGGGTCGCCCGGCGAAGGTGTTCGCGCTCACCGAGCGTGGCCGCGACGCCTTCGACCAGCAGTACGACGACCTGGCCACCGAGGCGATGCGGTTCCTGGCCGAGACGGGTGGCGACGACGCCGTCCGTGCCTTCGCCGAGCGGCGCGCCTCGTTCATCGAGCGGCGCTTCCCGCAGGTCGCCGCCGAGAACCCGGGCGCCTCGCCCGCGCAGGTCCTGGCGCTGGTGTTCTCCGACGAGGGGTACGCCGCCGCCGTACGTCAGCTGCCCGTCGTGGGGGAGCAGCTGTGCCAGCAGCACTGCCCGGTCTCCCACGTCGCCCACGAGTTCCCCCAGCTGTGCGAGGCCGAGACGGAGGCCATCGGCCGCGTCCTCGGCACCCACGTCCAGCGCCTGGCCACCATCGCCCACGGTGACGGGGTGTGCACGACGTGCATCCCTGACGCAGGCAACAACAAGAAGGAGCAGGTCTCATGACCTCGATCGAAGAGCTGAACCCCGAGCTCAAGGGGATCGGTCGCTACGACTTCGGCTGGTCCGACAAGAACGACGTCGGCGCCAACGCGAAGCGCGGCCTCAACGAGGACGTCGTCCGGGACATCTCCTCGAAGAAGAGCGAGCCGGGCTGGATGCTCGACCTGCGCCTGAAGGGCCTCAAGCTCTTCGACCGCAAGCCGATGCCGACCTGGGGCTCCGACCTCAGCGCGATCGACTTCGACAACATCAAGTACTTCGTGCGGTCCACCGAGAAGCAGGCCCAGAGCTGGGAGGACCTGCCCGAGGACATCAAGAACACCTACGACAAGCTCGGCATCCCCGAGGCGGAGAAGCAGCGTCTCGTCGCCGGCGTCGCCGCGCAGTACGAGTCGGAGGTCGTCTACCACCAGATCCGCGAGGACCTGGAGGAGCAGGGCGTCATCTTCCTCGACACCGACACCGCGCTGAGGGAGCACGAGGAGCTCTTCAAGGAGTACTTCGGCACCGTCATCCCGGTCGGTGACAACAAGTTCTCCGCGCTCAACACCTCGGTGTGGTCGGGCGGCTCGTTCATCTACGTCCCGAAGGGTGTCCACGTCGACATCCCGCTGCAGGCCTACTTCCGGATCAACACCGAGAACATGGGCCAGTTCGAGCGGACGCTGATCATCGTCGACGAGGACGCCTACGTGCACTACGTCGAGGGCTGCACCGCGCCGATCTACTCCTCCGACTCCCTGCACTCCGCGGTCGTCGAGATCATCGTCAAGAAGGGCGGCCGCTGCCGCTACACGACCATCCAGAACTGGTCGAACAACGTCTACAACCTCGTCACCAAGCGGGCGGTGTGCGAGGCCGGCGCGACGATGGAGTGGGTCGACGGCAACATCGGCTCCAAGGTGACCATGAAGTACCCGGCCGTCTACCTGATGGGCGAGCACGCCAAGGGCGAGACCCTGTCCATCGCCTTCGCGGGCGAGGGCCAGCACCAGGACGCCGGCGCCAAGATGGTGCACGCCGCGCCGCACACCTCGTCGTCGATCCTCAGCAAGTCGGTCGCCCGCGGTGGCGGTCGCACGTCCTACCGCGGCCTCATCCAGGTCAACGAGGGCGCCTACGGCTCGAAGTCCAACGTGCTGTGCGACGCGCTGCTCGTCGACCAGATCAGCCGCTCCGACACCTACCCGTACGTCGACATCCGCGAGGACGACGTGTCGATGGGCCACGAGGCGAGCGTCTCGAAGGTCTCCGACGACCAGCTGTTCTACCTCATGTCGCGGGGCATGGAGCAGGACGAGGCGATGGCGATGATCGTGCGCGGCTTCGTCGAGCCGATCGCCAAGGAGCTCCCGATGGAGTACGCCCTCGAGCTGAACCGACTGATTGAACTCCAGATGGAAGGTGCCGTCGGCTGATGACCGCCGAAGTTCTTGAAGGTGCTCTCGAGAAGGTCGAGAGCCACCTCCACCCCGAAGGATCCTTCGACGTCGACGCCCACGAGGTGCCGACGGGTCGCGAGGAGATCTGGCGGTTCACGCCCCTCAAGCGGCTGCGCGGCATCCACGCGGACGCGCCGCTCGCCGGGACGTCGTACACGCCGTCGTTCGACGCGCCCGAGGGCGTGAAGATCGACAGCGTCGAGGGCGACGCGCTCAAGGGTGTCTCCGGCCTGGTCCCGTGGGACCGCATCTCGGCCCGGGCGCTCGCCGAGTCCAAGAGCAGCCTGGCGGTGACCATCCCGGCCGATGCCGTGCTGGAGCGCCCGGTCTTCGTGACCATCAAGGGCACCGGCACCGACGAGGCCACCGCGGCGCACGCGGTGATCCGCGCCGAGAGGTTCAGCAAGGCCACCGTCGTGCTGCGCTTCGAGGGCTCGATGACGCTGGCCGACAACGTCGAGATCGTCGTCGAGGACGGTGCCCAGCTCACCGTCGTCTCGATCGACGACTGGGCCGACGATGCCGTCCACGTCGGCCACCGCCACGCCCGGGTGGGGCGCGACGCGCAGTTCAAGCACGTCGACATCACCTTCGGCGGTGACGTGGTCCGCCACGACACCACCGCCGACTACTCCGGTCCGGGTGGCGCGGTCGAGATGCTCGGCCTGTACTTCGCCGACGCCGGCCAGCACATCGAGCACCGGCTCTTCGTCGACCACACCGCCCCCAAGACCAAGTCGCACGTGGTCTACAAGGGCGCGCTGCAGGGCGAGAAGGCGCACACCGTGTGGATCGGCAACGTGCTGATCCGCAAGGTCGCCGAGGGCATCGAGACCTACGAGGAGAACCGCAACCTCGTCCTCACCGACGGCTGCCAGGCCGACTCGGTCCCCAACCTGGAGATCGAGACCGGCGAGATCGAGGGTGCCGGCCACGCGTCGGCGACCGCCCGGTTCGACGACGAGCAGCTGTTCTACCTGCGCTCGCGCGGCATCTCCGAGAAGGAGGCGCAGCGCCTGGTCGTGCACGGCTTCTTCAACGACCTGATCCGCCAGGTCGGCGTCCCGGAGCTCGAGGAGAGCCTCGCCGCGACCGTCGAGGCCGAGCTCGCCAAGAACGTCCTCGAGGGCGAGCTGTGAGCTTCGAGCGCGTGGCGTCGCTGGCCGACGTACCGACCGACGAGGCCCTCGCGGTCACCGTCGACCGGTACGACGTCGCGATCGCCCGCGACGGCGACGAGGTCTTCGCCCTGCAGGACCTGTGCTCGCACGCTGCGGTGCAGCTCAGCGAGGGCGAGGTCGCCGACTGCACCGTCGAGTGCTGGCTGCACGGGTCGACCTTCGACCTGCGCACCGGCAAGCCCACCAGCCTCCCGGCGACCGAACCGGTCGCCACCTTCCCTGTCGAAGTGCGTGACGGCGAGATCTACGTCGACGTCACCACGACCCTGAATGGAGTCACCCCCGCATGAGCACCCTCGAGATCAAGAACCTGCAGGTGTCGGTCGACACCGAGGACGGCGCCAAGGAGATCCTCAAGGGCGTCACGCTGACCATCAAGGACGGCGAGACCCACGCGATCATGGGCCCCAACGGCTCGGGCAAGTCGACCACGGCGTACTCCATCGCGGGTCACCCCAAGTACACGATCACCGGCGGCGAGGTCCTCCTCGACGGCGAGAACGTGCTCGAGATGAGCGTCGACGAGCGCGCCCGTGCCGGCCTGTTCCTCGCGATGCAGTACCCCGTCGAGGTGCCCGGCGTCTCGATGTCGAACTTCCTGCGCACCGCCAAGACCGCGCTCGACGGCGAGGCGCCCAAGCTGCGCACCTGGGTCAAGGACGTCAACGGCGCCCTCGACCGGATGAAGCTCGACACCGCCTTCTCCAGCCGCTCGGTCAACGAGGGCTTCTCCGGTGGTGAGAAGAAGCGCGCCGAGATCGCCCAGCTCGACCTGCTGGACCCGAAGTTCGCGATCCTCGACGAGATCGACTCCGGTCTCGACATCGACGCGCTCAAGGTCGTCTCCGACGGCATCAACGACTACGCCGCCCGCGAGGGCAAGGGCCTGCTGCTGATCACGCACTACACGCGGATCCTGCGCTACGTGAAGCCCGACGTCGTCCACGTGTTCGTCGACGGCCGGATCGCCGAGTCGGGCGGCCCGGAGCTCGCTGACGAGCTCGAGGCCAGCGGCTACGAGAAGTACGTCGGCACCCAGGCAGCCGGGGTCTGACCATGACCCTGGAGGGGCTCCTCCCGGAGCTGGCGGTCATCCGCAAGGACTTCCCGATCCTCGAGCGCACGCTCGCGGGCGGGCTGCCGCTGGTCTACCTCGACAGCGCCAACACCTCGCAGAAGCCGCAGGTGGTCATCGACACGATGGTCGACCACCTGGAGCGACACAACGCCAACATCGCCCGCGCCATGCACCAGTTGGGCGCGGAGTCGACCGAGGCGTTCGAGGCGGCGCGAGACAAGGTGGCGGCGTTCATCGGCGCGCCCGACCGTGACGAGGTGATCTTCACCAAGAACGCCTCCGAGGCGCTCAACCTGGTCGCCAACACCCTGGCCTGGGCGGGACCGCTGCAGGTCGGTGCGGGTGACGAGGTGGTCATCACCGAGATGGAGCACCACTCCAACATCGTGCCGTGGCAGCTGCTCACCCAGCGCACCGGTGCGACGCTGCGCTGGTTCGGCCTCACCGACGACGGACAGCTCGACCTGTCCGGCGTCGACCAGCTGATCAACGAGCACACCAAGGTCGTCTCGCTGACCTGGGTGTCCAACATGCTCGGCACGATCAACCCGATCGCCGAGATCACCCGCCGGGCGCACGCCGTCGGCGCGATCGTCGTCGTCGACGCGTCGCAGGCGGCGCCGCAGCTGCCGATCGACCTGGCCTCGATGCCGGTCGAGGAGCGCCCCGACCTGGTCGCCTTCACCGGTCACAAGGTCGTCGGCCCCACCGGCATCGGCGTGCTCTGGGGCTCGCGGGCGGTGCTCGACGCGCTGCCGCCGTTCCTCGGCGGCGGCGAGATGATCGAGACCGTGCGGATGGAGGGCTCGACGTACGCCGGGATCCCGCACAAGTTCGAGGCCGGCACGCCGCCGATCGTCGAGGCGATCGGTCTCGGCGCAGCGGTGGACTACCTCGGGCACATCGGGCTCGACGCGATCCACGCCCACGAGAAGGCGATCACCGGCTACGCCCTCGAGGGCCTGCAGTCGGTGAAGGGCCTGAGCGTGCTCGGCCCGCTCGACGCGGCCCTGCGCGGTGGTGCGATCTCCTTCGAGCTCGACGGCGTGCACCCGCACGACATCGCGCAGGTGCTCGACAGCCGCGGTGTCGCCGTGCGCGCCGGCCACCACTGCGCGAAGCCGGCCCACGCCCGCTTCGGCGTGCAGGCCTCGACGCGGATGTCGTCGTACCTCTACACCGAGCCGCGTGAGATCGACGCCCTCGTCGAGGCGCTGGAATACACGCGTTCCTACTTCAAGTTGGACTGAGGATGACGGCACAGGATCTGGATGCCCTCTACCAGGAGATCATCCTCGACCACTACAAGAACCCCCACGGCAAGGGGCTGCGCGAGCATGCCGACCACACCGCGGAGGTCCACCACGTCAACCCGACCTGTGGTGACGAGGTGACCCTGCGGGTCCACGTCGCGGACGGTGTCGTCGACGACGTGTCGTACGACGCCCTCGGCTGCTCGATCTCGCAGGCCTCGGCATCGGTGCTCCACGACCTCGTGGTCGGCAAGAGCGTCGACGAGGCGATGGCGATCCACCAGGAGTTCCTCACCCTGATGCAGGGCAAGGGCACGGTGGAGCCCGACGAGGACGTGCTCGAGGACGGGATCGCCTTCGCCGGCGTGGCGAAGTTCCCGGCCCGCGTGAAGTGTGCGCTGCTGTCGTGGATGGCGTGGAAGGACGCGACGGCCCAGGTCGTCGCCGGAGACGGAGACAAGTGATGAGCGAGTCCATCGACAACAGCGACCTGCCCGAGGTCCCCGAGGCCGGCGGGAGCACGAACGCCTCCTCCAACGTGGCGTTGGCCGACATCGAGGAGGCGATGCGCGACGTCGTCGACCCCGAGCTCGGCATCAACGTCGTCGACCTCGGCCTGGTCTACGGCATCCACGTCGACGAGGGCACCAACGTCGTCCTCGACATGACGCTGACCTCGGCGGCCTGCCCGCTGACCGACGTGATCACCGACCAGACCAACTCCGCGCTGGAGGGTCTGGTCAACGACGTCGCCATCAACTGGGTCTGGATGCCGCCGTGGGGTCCCGACAAGATCACCCCCGACGGCCGCGAGCAGCTCCGCGCGCTCGGCTTCAACGTCTGAGGCCCGCTCGGCTCACGTCAGGAGCAGCGGCCCTTGCCGTAGCGCCACACGAAGGCGGCGACGACATTGCCCTCGGGCCCGTGTCCCGAGAGCGTGACGCGGTAGGTGCCGGGGTGTCCGGGGCGGCGCAGGCGGTAGGCGTGCTCGCCCAGCTGCACGGCCCGCTTCGTCGTCCGGCAGGCCGGTGCGGTCGACCGGGTGCTCACGTAGCGCACCCGCCAGCGCCAGCCTGCCCGGTCGAAGTCCAGGCGCAGTGCGCCGTCGTGCCGGACGAGCGGCACCCGCCGCTCGGTTCGCGGAGCGCACTCCGCCGAGCCGATCTCTCCCGCACCGGAGACCTCGTTGGGCCACATCCAGCAGTACTGCAGGACCGGAGCCTCGACGGTGTGCCCGGGGAAGCCGACCCTCACGTCGGGAACCGGCCCGACGCCGTCCGCCTGGGCCGGCGCAGCCGCCAGGACGCCGGCCAGCGCGAGGGCGAGCGTGCCTCGTCGGAGCGGGAGCATGCTCCGACGCTAGGGTCCCGGCGCCGTGGCCCGTGGACGATCGGGCAGGAATTTACGAAGACCTCGCGGTCGCGAAGCGCTGGTCGGTGTAGCGGCGCAGGTTCCGCAGGAACCACCGGAACGACAGGTTCGAGACCAGCCCGCTGACCGGCATGAAGTGCTTTCCGGGGCCGGTGACGTCGAGCGCCAGGGTCCAGGTGAGCCGGCACCCGTGCGCGGTCGGCTCGACGTCGTACCTCTCGGCGAAGGCGCGGATCGACCTCTCCGAGGCCTCGTTGAAACGAAATCCCATCCGCCGGCCGGGCTCCCAGAGCAGGAACTCCTCGGCACCCTCGAGGCCCCCGAGCATCGACACCACCCGGGTGCTGCCGACTCCGGGCGGCAGGGGCGAGGTCCACTCGACGTGCCGGATCACCTTGGCCCAGCGCGGCCATGCGTCGGCGTCGGCGAAGACCTCGAACAGCTGGTCCGGCGTGATCGCCAGGTCGACGCTGTTGGCGTAGCGGTGGGGCGCGGTGTCGACGTAGTCGATCCCGACCCGTTCGCACGGGTGCATGGTGGGCGGCTGCGACATGGGAAGAAAGTAGAACACGTTCTCGTTGTTGGTGGCCACTAGTGTCGCGCTGTGCCCGAGGTCCTCGTCCCGCCCGCCCGCTGGCCACGCTGGCTGGAGAACTTCGCGTCCTCCCACGGCGGCACGGTGGTGGCCGTCGTCGACGGGGCGGTCCGCGGCTCGGCGCAGGACGGGTCCACCTTCACCGCCCGGCTGCCCTTCTCTCGTCGGTACGACGGCCAGCCCGACGAGCTGGCCGGCCACGTCGTCGCACCGCCGGCGTGGGGAGTGCTCCTCGTCCGCAAGGGTGGCTTCGCCGTCGCGCGGGTCGAGAACGGTGCGCTGGCGGCGAGCAAGGTGGGGCAGCGTCACGTGCAGGGCCGGACGAAGGCGGGCGGCCAGTCCCAGCAGCGGTTCGCGCGGCGCCGCGCCAACCAGGCCCGGGTCGCCTACGAGGCGGCTGCCGACCACGCCGTCACGGTGCTGGGCGGCGTGAGCGAGGTGGTCGCCGGGGGAGACCGGGGCGCCGTGGACGAGGTGCTCGCCGACCCGCGGCTGCGGTCCGTCGGCGTGGTGGGGCCCTGGCTCGCCGTACCCGATCCGCGGCGGGCGGTGCTCGAGCAGGCGCTGCGGGACGCGCAGTCCCTGGTGGTGAGCGTGGAGAACGCGGGCCCCCGCTGATCGCCGGGGTGGTCTCGGCACCGGCGGGTAGCGCAGCGGTGAGGATTCACCAATGATGACCGTCCGCTGAGGGATGGCGCCTCGTTCTCGGGAGGTGATCGCCATGGCGAGCTCGTCGACCCGCGCCCGCTTGCGTCGGCGCTCCACGCCGGCCGTCCCCCTCGTCGTCCTCGCCGTCGCGCTCGGACTGGGTGCGGTGTCGAACGAGATCCGGACCGCCGCCGCCTCCCGCGATGCGGCGCGACCGACGATCAGCCTGCCGATCCGCGACGGGGCGCACCTCGTCTTCACCGGGCGGGTCCGCGCACGCGCCGTCGCCCGGCTCCAGGTGCGCACCGAGAAGCGCTGGAAGGAGGCGGCCGGCAAGCGTGCCTCGCGAAGCGGGCAGTACGTCGTGACGACCGTGCTGCCGGGCGCCGACCGCAGGTACCGGGTCGTCGCGGACGGACGGGCCAGCGTCGTGCGCAGGTTCGCACGGCCGCTCGCCGCACCGGCGTCGGGCGACGGGCCGGCCGGCGTGGCCCCACCGGCCGGCGTGGCCCCACCGGCCGTCGTGCCGCCGCCGGGTGCGCCGCACGACCCCGAGATCCAGGAGCCGGCCGCCCCGCTCGACCCGCCGGCGGCAGAGGACCGACCCGGGGGCCCGGTCGAGGAGCCGCCCGCGAAGGAGCCGCCCGCGGTCGAGGAGCCGGAGGGGGAGCTGCCGCCCGAGGAGCCGCCAGCGTCGGAGGAGCCGGCGACCGACGACTGCGGCGTGCGG